>JANOLT010000284.1:0-4851 GCA_031419915.1 Holophagaceae bacterium | reverse complement strand
CCCTTGGCTTCAGGCTTCGGACTTCAGGCTTCAGGTTCGCATCACTCAGCGTACAAACCGATGCATATCGATTTTTGGCCTGAAGCCTGTAGCCTGAGGCCTGAAGCCAGTTTCATCCTACCCAAATGCAGGATCCGGGTTAAACCAGAGGCTGGAGGCCTTGGCTGCAGGGGCGGTGATGCTGCCATTGCTGGTCTGATGGATCTGACCGGTCTGAACCCGTGCCTTGAAGGAAACCCATAGGGCTCCCGGCGCATTCAAGGAAGGTCGCCGTGCTAAATTGATAGCCCGGCCCACCAAGCCGCTTTGAGGTTTCATGCACTTTTTCTCACCCTCTCTCCTACGTGACACTCGCTCCCGCCCACTACAGCGGGGCTTCACGCTCATGGAGCTGCTGGTGGTGATGACCATCATCGCGCTGCTCTCAACGGTCGGCATCGTGGGCTATCGGCACAGCACAAAACTCTCCAAGGAATCGGTCCTGAAAGAAAATCTCTTCCAGATCCGCCATGCCCTGGAGCAGTACCACGCGGACCGCAGCCGCTACCCCACGTCGCTGGCTCAGTTAAGAGATAAGGGCTACGTGCGGGAGATTCCCAAAGATCCCATGACCAATTCCGCCGAGACCTGGCGCACGGAAATGGAATCCGCCGACCCTGACAAGCCGGATGCTGAACCAGGTATTTGGAATATTCGCAGCGGAAGCCAGGACATCAGCGAAGACCAAGTCCCGTACAGCGATTGGTGAAATGTGGCTGATCTTGATTCCCGGCAGGGCCATCGCTATGACAGCCCGGAAATCTTGGCCTATGTGAATGAACTTCATGCAGGCCACGATGCGGCGTTGGCTTCGGCTTTCGCCGCGCCTGAGTTGCATGGCCTTCCCGCCATCCAGGTGGGCATGAGCGAAGGCAAGCTGCTCACCCTTTTATTGCGTCTCGTGGGTGCGAAAAAGGTCGTGGAATTTGGCACGCTGGCGGGTTACTCCGCCATCCGGATGGCCCAAGCGCTTCCGTCGGACGGTCGCCTCTGGACTTTAGAACTCGAAGAAAAGCACGCTGCGGTGGCACGGGAGAATATCGCGGTGGCCGGCCTATCCGATCGCGTGGAAGTTCTGGTCGGACCAGCCCTGAAAGCACTGCCAGCGCTGGAATCAGAAGGACCGTTCGACGCCGTGTTTCTCGACGCGGACAAGGGCCGATATGACCTGTATGGGCGGTGGGCGGCCGCCAACCTGCGACAGGGCGGACTCCTATTGGTGGACAATGCCTATTATTTTGGACAACTCCTGGATCAGAGCCCGGATGCGCTCGCCGTGCGCCGCTGTCATGAAGAAGCAGCTCTCGCCTTTGATACGGTCTGCATCCCGACGTCCGACGGACTTCTTCTAGGGATTAAAAAATGACTATGGAAAAGACACTTCGCCGCCTTGATAGCGCCTCCTTGGTGCTTCTCTTGCTTTGGCTTGGAATGGCGCTGGGCTTCGCAGCGCTCATGGCTCCGGCTCTGTTCTCCAACTTGCCATCCAAAGATCTGGCGGGCCGGCTTGCGGGCGTGATGGTGGCGCGACTGGATATTGCCGCGTGGATCGCTTTCGGTGGCGCGCTTTGCCTGAGCTACGGCGGCCGGTGGCTGAATGAGATCCAGGATGCCAGCCCCATCGGGCCTCTGCGCCTCTGGAGCGCCACGGTCCTGGTGGCCCTGCTTTTCACGTTCTCAAGCACCTTTCTGGCCACGCCAAGACTTCAAGAATTGCGCGTGCAGATGAACGCCCCGGTGGAATCACTGCCCAAGGATGATGCGCGGGTCCAGAGCTACCGCAAGACCCACGGCCTCTCCACCCAATTCTTCTTCATCCGCGTGATTCTGGCGGCGGCCCTAGCCTGGGGCTTAGGTAGCCTTCCGAAAGTGAAGCGACTTGAAGCCTGAGCTACGAAGGTTGCTCAAGCAGGATTGACCGTTCCCAATCTTCAAGTTCTCGAGGCCGGGGCGGGCCGGGGATGAGTTCTCGAAGCCATTCGCGGACGTCCTCGATGCCGGCCTTGGTGAGAGCGCAGCTGAAAACGGCGCCGGGATGTTTCTTTTTCATATCTAATCGCCGGGGCCGGGTCAGGCGATCCACTTGATTGAGCACCAGCAGGCGGGGGTGGTCGCCGCAGCCGATCTCGTGGAGCGTGGCGCCGACGATCTTCAGATGTTCTTCCAAGTCCGGGTTCCCCGCGTCCGCCACCACCACCAGCGCGTCCGCCGTGCGAACCTCGCCCAAAGTCGAGCGGAAGGCCGCCACCAGCTGATGAGGCAGCTTGCGGATGAAGCCCACGGTATCGGATACCAGGGCTTGTTTCGGCGCGCCGGTCTCATCATCGGCGCCGAGCCAGGCTTTCCGCGTGGTGGTATCCAGGGTGGCGAAGAGCATGTTCTTGGGCTCGCCTTCGCCCGTCAGGCATTTCAGGATGCTGGTCTTGCCCGCGTTGGTGTAGCCCACCAGGGCCACCCGCGGCTGACCCAGAACCCGGCCCTGGCGCTGGGTTTCGCGCACGCGCTCCAGGTGCTGGAGTTCCTTCTTTAATTGCGAAATGCGCAACCGTGTCATGCGGCGATCCACTTCGATCTGTGTTTCGCCCGCGCCCCCGCGGGTGCCCACGCCACCGGCCTGCCGCTCGAGATGGGTCCACGCGCCTTTCAATCGCGGCAGTTCGTATTCAAAGCGCGCCAATTCCACCTGCGCTCTTGCCTCACGTGTTTGAGCCCGCTGTTCGAAGATGCTCAGGATGAGCCCCGTGCGATCCATGCAGCGCAAGCCCGTGGATTTTTCGATGTTGCGCACCTGGCTTCCGCTCAGCTCGTCGTCGCAGATGAGCAGGGTCGCCCCCAGTCGCTTGGCTTCACTTGATGCGGCCTCCAGCTGTCCCTTCCCGTAGAAACTGCGCGCCTCGGGCGTGGACCGCTTGAGCCGTTCCTGGCCTACGGGTTCGATGCCCCCAGCCCGCGCCAGTTCCGCCAGCTCCAGCAGATGGTCCTCGATGGTGCCCCCCTCGTCGTCGCGCCCTTGGCGGGCCAGAAGGAAGCATCGGGGTTGGGATTCTGCCATGAGCCTAGAATAAGGTGCTTCGTTGGTAATGACCCCGTGAAAAACAGGCCGCAGATGACGCCGATAAAACAGATTCGGATTGCATGATGGGTCTGCGATCGGGCAATAGATTTTAAATCTGTGGGAATCGGTGAAATCTGTGGATTCAATCTGTGGATTCCCAAATCTGCCTGATGATTGACCCATGGACATCGGGTCGCTTCAATTGGCCGCAGATTTAGATGGCACCGTGCTGTCCGGAGAGGGCGGCGCCTTGGTGCTGGTGGAGCGCCAGCGCCGCCATGGCCTGCCCGTCCTGCTGGTGCTGGGCACCCGCACCTCGCACTTGCTCGAAGCTCTGGAGGCTTGGGAGACCTGCGACACCGCGCTGAACCTGTGCGCCCTGCTTCCGGCTCCCGGTGCGGGTCTCAGCGCGGCCTTGCGCTTCCACCGCCGCCGCATCGGCTCTGTGGTGGCGGCCCTGGATGCCAGCCAACCGTGGCTGGATGATCGCCCCATGCTCGCCAAGCGCCTGCCGGGGCGGGTCTTCATGGCCTCGCCCGAAAAACTCGGGAAGGCTCCGCTTTCGCCGCTGGAAAAAGATGAACTGAAATCCTTTCTCCCGGATTGGAGCAAGGCCGCACGGCGCGAGGTTTTTCGTCGAGGCTCCTGGCGGGAAGTGGAAAGCGGCTTTGAAACCGATCTCTGGCCCGGCGTGGCGTTTCCTACCGGTGCCGAGCTGCGGGTGCCGCCTCTGGAATTGCCCACGGCTACGGCCTTGATGGATGTGCTGCGATCCAGCCTCCGCAATGCTTTCGGCCACCCCATTCCGCTGCTGCCCTTGCCTGGCGACCCTTCCAACCTTCATGCCTTGGCCCAACTCACGCCCACTATCGCGGCCTTTCGCGGGCCCGTGGAAGCGTGGCGCCTGGCCTATCAGAAACTCGCTGAGCTGCCCGCCCCGCCGCATTTCTGCGCACGGTGCTGATGGCGGGGGCGCGTTGAAGAGGAAGGCACCACAGAGGCACTGAGGACACAGAGAAAGGATTTGGTAGTCCCATGGAACTTGGCCGTGATGAGTTTTTTAACAATCCGTGTAAATCCGTGTGAATCCGTGGCTGAGATTATTTTTTGGTTTCCTGTTTTGGCTTTTTGATCCCCGTTCATCACCGTGTATCCCCGGCTGGAAAAGCTTTTTTGCCACGGATTCACACGGATGAAAAGCAACAAAAGCAGATGCGCTTCCGTTCGCCCGCGGTGACCTTCGCGAACATTGCCCTTGTGTCGAACGGATTCTGATTTCGTCAGGGCCGTGATTATTTTGGCCGTGATGCTTACTCCGACTTGGGCGGTAATTTCGGCTTGGGCTTGTCGGCCAGATAGTTGTCGCGGGTGATGACCTTGCGGCCCGACTTGGTTTCGAGCTGGCGACGGGCATCGCCCGCAATGGTTCCGCCTTCGCGGGCGGCGGTCTTGTTCTGGTCGAAGCCCTGGGCGTCCTTGTTTCGTGTGATTTCGGTGCTGGCGGCCTCGCCCAGCATCGTGAAGATCAGTTCGAGATCCGTCATGTGATCACGAAGGTTTTCGTGCTTGAGTCCCTTGAGGTTTTTGTATTGCGACGGGGTGACGCCGAAGGTGGCCTTCGATATTTCGGCGGTGAGGATAGCGAACTCGGTCTGCTCCTGCACCCCGCGATGCTTCCACTCGTCCGTCAATTCATCTCGTACCGCAATGCCACGCACACGCTTTTCGATCCAATCGGCGGGGTAGCCCTTTTGTTG
>JANOLT010000283.1:0-11682 GCA_031419915.1 Holophagaceae bacterium | reverse complement strand
AATGTCGGCCTCGGTGGCGATGCTGCTTTTCACGAAGCCGGTGGAGGTTTTCACGAAGGTCGCGCCAGCCTTTTTGCAAATCTGGCAAGCGGTCACCTTCTCTTCGTCGGTGAGTAGTCCCGTCTCAAGAATCACCTTGATAACCTTGTTCCGGGCGGCCTGGACCACGGACCGGATATCCTTTTCCACCAGTGCCAGATCGCCGGACTTGAGCGCCCCGATATTGATGACCATGTCAATCTCATCGGCCCCGTTGGCGATGGCTTCCCTGGTTTCGTAGGCCTTGGTGCGGAAATCCATGGCTCCCAAGGGGAATCCCACGACGCAGCAGACCTTGACTCTTGAGCCCCGGAGCAGATCCCGGCAGCGGGACACCCAGGAGGAGGTGACGCACACGGAGAAGAACCCGTATTGGTGCGCCTCTTTGCAGAGCCGTTCCACCTCGTCGGCGGTTGCCTCTGGCTTGAGCAGGGTGTGGTCGATGATGGCTGCAAGTTCCTTGTCGATCCCGCCTGAGGCCAGCCCAGTGGAAGGTTGCGCCGCGTCTTTGTTTCCGATGGCCTTCAGCACTTCCTGGGTGATCAAATCCACTAGCTTTTTTTCGTCCATCCCAACTCCGCCAAGGCTGCACATTCCAATCCCACGATATCAGACGTCCCGTTCGATCTTGTCCACGCGTTTCTGGTGCCGCCCCCCCTCGAACGGCGTGGCCAGCCAAGACAGGACCATGGCATCCACCACATCAGGAGGATTGGCTGTCGCGCCCAGAGTCAGGACATTGGCATTGTTGTGCGCCCTGGAATTCTGAATCGATTTCATGTCGTAGCAAAGGGCAGCGCGGATCCCAGGAAAACGGTTGCATGCCATGGAGGAACCTATTCCCGCTCCATCAATCATGATCCCCTGGGCGCAATCGCCCCGCAGGACGGCCTGGGCCACGGCTTTGGCGAAATCCGGATAATCGCAGGCTTCCTTTTTGTGGCAACCCACATCCAGGACGGCATAGCCCTTCGATTCCAACATTGCACGCAATCGTTCCTTCAATTCGAACCCGCCGTGGTCCGAGCCCATGGCGATACGACGCCCCTTGCCGCGGCGGGAGAGCACCTCCCGCACGACCTCGGACACCAATTTTTCGACTTTCTGGGGATCCACGGGAATCCCTCCTGGGATGACTGAAAAATGAACACGGATCTCAAGGGTTTTCGAGAATGACAACCTGGATCTCGTAGCACCTCAAGTATGTCCGACTTTGCAAACCAGGATACCCGCCTTGTCCCACCTGCCAGCATTGCGTTTCAATGGATGGTGGAGGATCCCTTTGAACATCTCGGAAAAGATTCTGGCGGACCATGAAGCGCGGAAGGACTCCAGCGGCGCGACCTGGTTCACCAATGAAGACCTGCACCGCCTGGGCGTTCCAGAGGCTCTGTTCACGGTCATGCAGGACGTGCAGCACGACCTGCGGTCGCGGCATAGCGATCACGTGGTTGAAAGTGGAGGATGCACCGACCGCTGGTCCATTCAAGACAGTCTATGAGCAACTGGCGACAAACTTTTTTATGGGGCTGTTTCACTTTTTTGTGGACCCTGCTGACGGTGCCTCTCACGGTGCTGGGAATCCTGCTTGCCACGCCTTTTCTAGGGACACGCAAAGCCTTTTTTACCATCGGACCACTTTGGGCCAGGCAGATGTTCTGGGTTTCTGGCATCTCGCTGGAGCGAAGAGGCTGGGAGGCCCTGCCCGAAGCCATTCGCAGCACGCGCCAGCCTGTGATTTTCATGAGCAACCACGAAAGTCAGATGGATCCGCCACTCCTGGTCAACGCCATTCCAGTGCCTGCGGTCTACATCGCGAAAAAGGAAGTGAAGCTCATTCCCTTCGTGGGCTGGGCGGCCATGTGCGCGGGCGTTATCTGGATAGACCGCGGGAATCGGGACCGTGCCATTCAAAGCATTCGGGAAGCTGCCGACAAGATCCGCCGAGGCCGCAACGTCGTGATTTTCGTGGAGGGCACCCGCACCCACACGGGTGAGCTGCTGCCATTCAAGAAAGGCGGGTTCCAGCTGGCCATGGATGCCGGTGTGCCCATCGTGCCTTTAGCCACAGTGGGCGGCTATCAGACTCTGCCCCGAGGCACGATCTTTGTGCGCCCCGGCCGCTACGTGGTGAGCTTTGGCGAACCCGTGGACACCGCTTCCTACACCAACCGGGAGGATCTCATGCGGGAAGTGCGAGTCCGAATCGAGGCCCTGATCGCCGACGCAAGAAAAACAGGCTGATGGGCTGTGGGCTTGGGACTCATAGCTCAGGCTCTGGCTTTTCCCACAGCCCACGGCCTAGCGCCTACAGCCTATTTAAAGGCCGGGTCCTTCTGCGCCACTTTGTGCTTGCCTGTGTGGAGTTGGTCGGCGAATTCCACCAGCGGCCTGGCTTCGGTCTTCAAACCGAGTTTCGCCAGGGTACGGGCCATGAAGTAGAGGTTCACCGATGTCACGCGCTTCTCGTTGTGGCGGCGGGTGCTCCAATCCACGGCCTGACAGCGGCGAAGGAAGGCTCCGTAAATCGCAAAGGTTCCTTGGGCATCCTTGGAAACGGCCTTCACAAGACCTTGCAGAAGCACTTGGTTGGAGTGTTCCGGAGGCCATGCGGAGACCAGGTCCGCGGCGTACCGATTCACCGTTGCCACGTCGCCCCGCTCATAGGCGCAATAAGCATCGAGGCTTTTCAGCACCGATGAACCCGGAGCCTCTTTCATGCCCGAGGCAATTCGAACCTCTGCCTCGGATGCCCGGCCCATCCACAAAAGAGCATCTGCGGCCGTGACATAAGCGAATTCCGTTGAAGGGTGCAGCTCAGTGGTCCGATCCGCATGGCGCAAAGCATCTTCCAGATCCCCGTCGTTTTGCAAGAGCACGGCATAACGGTAATGGGCCTGGGCGTTGTCCGGATCAAGGGCTAGCGCTTTTTCGAAATAGCGGCGGGCAACGAGATGATTCTCCTCGCCAGGAAGCCCCGCGAAGGTGTCCGCCAGCACGTTGTAGGCCCGGGGGTCTCCCGGATCCATGCGGATGGCCTCGAGGGCGGCCTTGCTTGCGCCATCCACATCCCCGCGTCGCAGCTTGATGGAGGATAGCGCGCGGAAGGCCATTTCGTTATGGGGATCCAGCTGGATGGCCTTTTCCGCATGGGCTTTTGCCTTGGTGAAAAGGACTTGGGCCTCGTCGAATTTGCCTTGGTTCAAGGACTTAAAGCCGCCTAATTCCGAGATGGTCCAGGCCATGGCGGCGTGGGCCGGCGCGTAATCCGGCTCCAGGTCCAGGGCCTGTTGCAGCATGGATTTCGCCAGCACAAGGGAGTCCATTCCACCTTGGGTGAAAAGGGCATTGCCTTTGATGAAAAGCTCTCTGGTGCGTGGATTCTTGGCTCGGTATCGAATGCCGCCATCGTCACTTCCGAGGCCCATCTCCCTGGGCAGGCGGCGTTGCAATTCGTCCTCGATATCAAGCACTTTGGGCTCGGACCTCTCCACCGAAAACTGCTTCAGCACCGTGCCAGTGGCGCTGTCGAGAATGCGGATGCTCATGCGCACCCGGCCTTCCACCACCTGGTAGGTTCCCTGCACCAGCCATTCGGCGTTCAGCGCCTTGGCCAGCTGTCCAAAGGAGCGAAGCGGTTTTCCAGGGATCTCACCGAGCTGGTTCATCGCCTCGGTGACCCGCAGGCGGTCTACCACGAGAATATCTTCCCGCGCGACAAGGCCCGAGGCCATGGCATCGGCAAAACTGATACTGAGCCAAGCCTGGGATTCATCGCCCATGAGCAGTTCCACTGGCAGGACCGCCACCACGCGGCGACCCTTTGCGAAATCTGTCGTGGAGGCCAACCGCGCCATTCCAAGACCGCTTTCTGGCGTGCGGGTTCGCCACCACGCGTAGCCTCCGCCAGCCATCAACAGCAAGGCCACCGCGGATGCGATGGGCCATATGCGTCGCGACCTGCCGATAGCGAGAACAGACGCCGTGGATACCCGCCCCGTGAGCACGCCCGGCAGAGAAGGTGTCATCTGCGTGGCCTGGCCTTCCTGCAAGGCTTCCACCACTACCTGAAGCGTGGGAAAACGTTCTTCTGGTACTTTTTCCATCATCCGCTCGATCACCAACCCGAGATTCGGTGGCAGATCAGGCCGAGCGGCGCGCAAATGCGCGGGTTGATCCTTCACAACGGCAAAAAGCGTCTCCACCAAAGATGGCCGGATGAATGGATGCCCGCCCGTGGCCAACTCATAGAGCACCACGCCCAGTGAGAACTGATCGCTAAAGGACCCCACGGCCCAGCCGTTGGCCTGCTCAGGACTCATGTAGGCTGGCGTGCCTTGGCTGTAGCCCGGTGCCGTGCGCTCGATGAGCGTGGCGTGTTGACCCGTGGGGCCATTCACCGGGGTGGATGACTGATGCTGCGCGATGCCGAAATCCAGGATCTTCAAGAGACCGTCTGTATTCAGCACCAGATTGTCGGGCTTGATATCGCGGTGAACGAGCCCCTTTTGATGGGCCGAGTGAAGCGCGGATGCCGCCTGCATCGCGATACTCCTCAGCCAGGCCCCTTCCGCCTGTTTCCCTGCGAAATGGCTCAGGGTCGGCCCGATGACCAGCTCCATCGCGATGAAGGGCGTGCCTTCCACTTCGCCCGCTTCGTAGATGTGGGCGATGTTCGGATGATTGAGCTGGCAGGCCATCTTGGCTTCATGCAGAAGCGCGCGATGCCTGACTTCGTCCGCATTGCGAAGGATCTTCAGGGCGACCTCGCGCTCCAGGCGCAAATCCATGGCCCGCCACACGGTCCCCATGGCGCCTTCGCCCAGCCGTTCGATCAGGCGGTATGAGCCGAATGTCTGAAGTTCAGTATTCAAACAGGATTCCGAAAAGATTGAGTATAAGCCGAGTTGCGGCTGCCTGGCCTACGCGGGGTTCATTGGAATCCTCGCGGCCATGGGCCAGCTCAAGTGACTTGTCAGAGCGTGTTTCAGAACCGGAACGCCAGCCCCAGGGAAGTGTGGCTTAAATCCGCATCGTGAAAATCGCGTTGCGAGTTCGGCAACGCAGTAAGCATCTGCTTGGCCTCGATTCCCACGTGGCTGGTGATATGAAAGACGAATCCCACAGATAGAACAAAGGCCAGCTTCTGCCCGTAGCCCTTATCGGTGTAGTTCATGTTTGTACCTGTGGGGGACGTGTAGGAAAGGGTTTGATACCAGTGAGCGCCACCAATTCCAAAGAGAAAATCCACGCCTGGATTTCCTTGATCTGCTTGATCTCCTTGATCTCTCGATGGGCCCAGCCGGACCAGCCAGTCATAGCCAACAAAGCGCGTGTCGGCGCTGATTTTTTCAAAGCCTGAATTGACGCTCCGACTCTTGCCTTCGAAATGGCCGATCTCGACACGCAATCGCCCTTCGACAGCCTCTCCTTGGTGGAAATAGAAAGGGATGCCGATGTTGTAGCCGGTCTTGTAGAGCTTTCCGGCGGTGTCCGTGGGGAGCATCACCTGAAGATTCAAACCGAAGCGGCGGGAGAGCGATTGCTCTTGGCTCTGAGCAGATAGGACGCTGGCGGCGCTGATCAAGAGGGCAGGCAAAGCTTTCCGCATGACATCTCCGAAAGACCTATAGGTCCCATACGACCACCTTCAGACCATTCACGCAACCCTGAAATCGTCTGTGGAACCGTCAGTGTGCAGGGGAAAAGGAAGTTGGGATTAGATAGCATTCCACCGCGCCGCGCGCATCCTCTGGCTTGAGCCTTCGCTGAATCGCGCCAGCCTCCAATGCTTGCCTTGCATCCCAGCGCTCCATGCCCTGAAAGAGCCGATCCGCGCCGGTTTCACCCAATACTTCCACCAGCCGGACCGTGCCGCCAAAGCCCGTGAGGATGCCATGGAGCGCCGCTGGGTGCGCGAGATTAAAAGCCCCCCGCCCTGATGGTGATTCGGCATCGGCGTCAATCCCCCAGCGTTCCTGACCCGACATGGCCAGATCACATCCCCCGCCCATGGCAGCGCCGCTGATGAGCGTGAGGCTGTGCCAGCCGGGCCAGAGCAGATGCTCCATCACCCGCTGGCCGCGTCGGGCAAAAGCATCGGCGGTGATCGCTTGCAGCATGGAAACCTCGTTGAGATCCGCACCCGCGCAGAAATTAAGTCCGCTGCCCTGCATCCAGCCCGCGTCGCTCAAGCAGATCCGCCGCACCCCGGACCATCGCAGCTCGATGAAAAGGAGGTCCAGAGCCTTCAGCAGATCCATCCGCAGGCGATTAAGCCCATCATCCGAGGCCAGACCGATCCAGGCCCAGTCCTCGCCGCGCCGCAGATCCAGTGATGTGGGGCCATAGAAGACACGGATTGGATTGACACCTGTTGATCTCACCCTGGACTCCCTGGTGGCAGGGGCTTCAGGCTTCGGGCTTCGGGCTTCATTGTTGGCCGCGCCAGCAATTTGTGATGAGTCCCAGAAATGGGACATCCACAGCAACGGGGCCCCCTCCGCGATCGCAAGCCGAAGGCGCGACGAGAGCGATCGCACAGTCCAGTGGACTGTGCGATCGGGGGGTAGTCACGCAGCCTGAAGTCTGAAGCCTGAAGCCAATTGGAGGTCAAGCACCTCGCGGCAAACACAGAATCGAACATCATAAGAGCCCCAGCTTTTCAAAGGCCGCATCCAATGGCTCCACATCTGGATTCCAGTGCGGCACATCCGCCAACTGATTGCGGAACCAGGTGGCCTGGCGCTTGGCAAAGGCTTGGGTCTCCTGAATGATGCGTTCGATGCGTTCGATGCGTTCGATCCGTTCGATACCTTCGACCCCGGAAGGGCGGCTGCCTTGCACCATCTCCACCAAGCCCATGTAGCCCAAGGGTCTCAATGCTTCCAGGTCCGCACGATGGCCCGCTGCCAGTAGGCCCGCCACTTCATCTTGCCAGCCCGCTTTCATCTGCTCCGCCACCCGCAACTCGACGCGCTTGCGCTGCAACTCCCGCGTTGAAAGAACGACGAGGACCCGCCAACCTTCGGGAACCCCGAGCCGCACACCCGTAAGCAATTCCGAAGCCTTAAGTCCCGTAGCCAAATGAAGCGTCAAAGCCCGGGTCACCCGCGCCCCATCGTTGGGGTGGAGATCCGCCGCACGCTTAGGATCCAGCCCCACGAGTACGCGATGAAGGCGTGGCACGCCCAGCACTTCGGACCAGCGTCGCACTTTGGTCACGGTGGCTTCCGGGACCTCTGGAAGGTCCGTGAGCTGCTCCCAAATACCCCGCAGATAGAGCCCGGATCCGGTCACCAGCACCGGAACATCAGTGGCCCCAAGCCACGTCCGCACCTGTTCCCCAAACATCGCGGGGTTGGGCCGCGTGGAAAGCGGCAGCAGGCCGTAACCCACGTGGGGCACGCCGCCTTGTTCGGCTTCCGAAGGCTGGCCGGTTCCAATGGCCAGGCCCGCGATGGATTGGAATGGATCGCCATTGACGACGATCCCGCCGACACGCCGGGCCACAGCTCCCGCAAGGGCGGACTTGCCGGAGGCCGTAGGACCCAAGATCGCGATCTTCATCGTTCCAAGGTAGCCGGAACCTCTTTGCTGAATCGCCCATCTCTCAAAAGTCCCCGATGAAATTCCGCTGCCTGATCCTCGCCCTTCTGCCCTCCTTGGCCTCCGCTCAGGTGGGAATTTTTCAGCAGGCTCCCTGGAGCTTGGTGGACCGTTATGGCCTTCGAATTTTTTCCCTGCAATCTCTTCGCGGCAGCGTGCCCGAGGCCACCGTCGTCGTGGAGAGTGATTACCTGCCCCTTTTCACCGAGCGGGAAATCCGTTTTCTGGAGTTCCGGGCCGGGCTGCTGGCGGATCTTCGGAAACGGTTGGAAGAAGATGTCGCCTCACCTTCACAAGGAGCCGGTGTGCCCGTGGGGTACTCCGGCAATGCCGGGCCAAGGATGTACCCGATGGGTGGTGTGAAGTGGCGGTGAAACGCATTCAATTTTCGATTGGCGATTTTCGATTGAAGCAAGTAGTACAGCACATCTGATATCTGCATACCTTCATACGGAGTTGCATTCAAAAAGATAAACTCACCGCCAAGAACGCCAAGAGCGCCAAGAAAAAAAAGCACCAAGCCCCATCATCCTTCATTGGAACCCGAAATCGCTTCGCGGGGTGCGTAGCGCCTACCGCCCAGTTTTGGCAGCAGCGCGGCCGCCCGATCCCGGCTCAAGCGCGCGGCTTCGATCGCGCTTTGCAATAGCACTTCAGGATCTTGATCCGGGTGAAGTAGTGCCTCGCACTGATTTTTCAGCCGCGCCACTTCCCCATTGCGGTCTTCCAGATGCTGTTCAGCGGCGGCCTGGAAAATGGACAAAAAACATTTCATCGCATCGCAGGCGGCGCTCAGCGTGGCCGCGCTGTTGCGGTGATCGCTTTGCAGCGCCAAGGCTGCGGCGAGAAAGCGCAGGCCGTCCTCAAAACGCGCCTGGAGCGGTCCCGTGGCGCCCCTGGCGAAAATGTCAGCAGACACCTTTGGACTCCGGTGCCACCGCATACTCGCCAGTGAAGCAGGCGTAGCAGAATCCCTGGCCCCCGTCTGGATCCCGTACGGAGGCCTGCAGATCCTCCAAGGTGAGGTAGCCCAGGGTGTCCGCGTCCACGAAGGCCCGGATGGCTTCGTTGTCCCGATTGAAGGCGATGAGTTGTTCCCGGCTGGGTGTGTCAATGCCGTAGAAGCAGGAATGCGTTGTGGGTGGGCTGGAGATGCGCAAGTGGACTTCCTTGGCCCCAGCGGCCCGCACCATCTCCACGATTTTTTTCGACGTGGTGCCGCGCACGATGGAATCGTCCACCATCACCACGCGCTTGCCCACCAGCAGATCCCGAACAGGATTGAGTTTCACCTTCACGCCGAAACTGCGGATGCTCTGTTTGGGCTCGATGAAGGTGCGGCCCACGTAGTGATTGCGGATCAAGCCGAATTCGAAGGGGATGCCGCTGGCCTCGGCATAACCCAGGGCGGCGCTCATGCCGCTGTCAGGCACGGGCACCACGAGATCCGCCTCCACCGGATGGCGCCGCGCCAGCCTGCGACCCATCTCGCGCCGGGTGGCCATGACGCTGCGATCAAACACATTGGAATCGGGCCGCGCGAAATAGACGTGCTCGAAAGAGCAGGGCTTGGGCTGCACCTTAGGTCGCGGAAATCGGGATTGCACGCTCGCGCCCCGCACGATGACCAGCTCGCCCGGCTCGACCTGCCGCACGTAGTTCGCGCCCACCAGATCGAACGCACAGGTCTCAGATGAAAAGACCACCGCACCGGCCAGCTCACCCATCGCGAGGGGCCGGAAACCGCGTGGATCCCGGGCTGCCATGATGGCGTCCTCCGTGAGAACCAGTAGCGAGAAGGCGCCCTCGCATCGCTTCAAGGCTTCTACAACCGCATCGTCCACATTCGCTGCCTGGGCCCGGTTGATGAGCGCCAGGATGATTTCTGAATCACTTGGACTGGTGAAGGTATGGCCTTCTTGGATCAGTTCCGCGCGCAGTGTCTCGGTATTGGTGAGATTGCCGTTGTGGCAGAGGGCCACCTGCCCGAAGCGCCCGTGAATCAGGAATGGATGCGCCGCGCTCGCCACGTTGCCGCCCGTGGTGCTGTAGCGCGTGTGGCCGATGGACGTATCCCCGGGCAGCGAATCAAGGGTCGGCTGATCGAAAATGTCCGCCACATGCCCTTGCGCTTTATGGAGGAAAAGCTTTCCACCCTCTCTGGAGCAGATGCCCGCGGCCTCCTGGCCCCGGTGCTGAAGGGCGTAAAGTCCTAGATAAGTCTGCCGCGCGGCTTCGGTCTGGGGAGAAATCCCGAACACTCCGCATTCGTCCCTAAACGGCATGATGGCTCCAAATATCAATTCTATCTCGGAACCACTAAGGCCCCAACGCGCATGAACATGACGGAGACCCCTATGTCCAAGCTGATTCCCTTTTTGCTTCTCGCCGCCCTGCCCTGCGTCGCTGATGGCCTGGCGGACCTGCGCGGCACCCTGGCCCGGCTGCAAGGCGGCGAAACCAAGGAGAGCAGTGGCTCTGGGATGGGCTTTTCGAACACATCCAAGAAAGTGACGGCGCTGACCTTTTTCTGATCCGCGATCCGCACACCCGCCTCCGTCGGGGCTACCATGTCTGCACCTGGGAGTCTCTGTGCTAACGGATCTGCTATCGTTCATTCCGCCAGAGGGCCTGAAGATCATTCTGGTCCTTCTGTTGTCATTCCTGGTGGGCTTGGATCGTGAGGAACACAGTACCGAAGGACACAAATCCTTTGGCGGCATTCGCACGTTTCCGATCATCGGTCTGGTGGGCTATGCCATGGCTCTGCTATCGGGTGATCAGGTTTTACCCGTGGCCTTGGGGCTGGTGGTGGTGGGTGGATTCGGCATGTTGTCCTACTGGTTCAAGCGTGACCGCACCGAGGAAGCCGGCACCACCACGGAAGTCTCGGCATTGGCGGTCTATCTGGTAGGCGCCCTGGTCTTCAAAGGGGAGTTCTGGATCGCCACCACGTTGGTGGTCATCCAGCTCTTCCTGTTGGCGCTGAAGTCGGGCCTCGAAGGCATGGCCAAGAACCTGGCCCCCACGGAGGTCATCGCCTTCACGAAATTTCTACTGCTGACGGCAGTGATCCTCCCCATCGTGCCGAACCAGGAATTCACTTCCTTCCAGATCAATCCTTTCAAGACATGGCTGGTGGTGGTGGCCGTCAGCGCCGTGTCCTATGGCAGCTATGTGCTGCAAAAAATGCTAGGGGGCCGTGGTGGCATTTTTCTTTCCGCGCTGCTGGGCGGCGCTTATTCATCCACGGTCACCACCGTGGTGCTGGCGAAGCAAGGAGCCCGCGAACATCGTCCCCACGCCATCTCCGGCGGCATTCTCGGTGCATCGGGGATGATGTACCTACGATTGGCGGTGCTGGTGGGTTTGTTCAACCAGGCGCTGTTTTTCAAGCTCGGCCCGGCTTTCTGTGTGCTGGGTTTGGTTGCGATTCTCGGTGCATGGGTATGGTCGCGCCGTGAAGATGATGCCGTCGAACAAGTGAAACCAATCGAAGCCACCAGGAATCCCCTGGAGTTGAAAGCAGCCTTTCTTTTCGCGGCCATTTTCCTGGGCATGCTCCTCGTCACCCACCTCGCCGTGAATCACCTGGGCACGGGCGGCGTTTACTCCCTGGCGGCCATCATGGGTCTATCGGACGTGGATCCCTTCATCATGGGCATGACGCAAACCGCCGCGAGTTCCACGCCGGTTCACGTGGCCGCGATCGCAATCCTTATCGCCGCGTCCAGCAACAACATCATCAAAGGCTTTTACGCGCGCTCCTTCTCGGACCCCCGCACGGGCCGCTGGAGCCTGGTGATGCTGGTGATACTGGCTCTCCTGGGATTGATCCCCGCCTGGTGGGTTTGATCAGGGATGAGGTGGCGAGGTATGAGGTGTGAGGGCCAAGTGATCTATTATACCAAGTTGCGCTCAAAAAGATAAAAGAAGCCGCAGATGAACGCAGATTCACACCGATTAAGAATCAATAGATCGAGATACGTTGCTCCACACTTGTTGGTTTCGGCCCGAAATCGCTTCGCGGGGCGC
>JANOLT010000282.1:0-4934 GCA_031419915.1 Holophagaceae bacterium | reverse complement strand
GCCTTGAAGCCGCGATAGGCCACCGCCAATGGTTCCAAACCACATGGATCCATCAGCCATTTCCTGGATGGCGAAAACGACATTTTCAGGCAAGCCCGAAAGCGAGGTGTAACTCAGCCAGCCCCCAATCGGCAGTCGGGTGAGACCCCCAAAGGTTCCGAGCCACAGGGTGCCGGAACCCCCGGGCGTTTGTCTGGCTTTGAGTGAGCGCACCACATTGCTGGGCATTCCCATTTTGGTGTCAAAGGTGGTCCAGTGGCCGTTTTTGAATCGCGCAATGCCGCCTTCCGTACCCGCCCAGATCTCCTGCTGGCCCAAATAATTTTTTGTTTGGGCGAGACGATAGAAATAGGAACTTGCAAGGCCCGGTGCCGAAGCGGTGGGGTGCCAGGCGGCGCCATCGAACACCGAATACCCATGATCGGTTCCAGCCCACATTTCAGCCCTATTTCCGCTTCCGTCAGAGGTGTCGAGCAGGCAAAGGGTCAGGGAACTTTGTAGCCCCATTTCACGAGCACCCCAGTGATTCCATTGACCGTCTTGGTAGCGGTAGACACCCTTGTCGGTGGCCATCCACAACTCTGGAGGACCGTCCGGTCCCTGCCGCTCCAGCAGCCGAAAGACTGTATTGAAAGGAACTGGCGGCACCAGGGCTTGCCAAGCCCCGTTGTCGAACCGCCAGAGCCCGTGGTCCTGAGTGCCCGCCCAAATGACCGAATGGCCTCCATCCATGGTTTCCAAAAGGCTGATGACCTGGCCATCGGGGAAATGCTCGCTGGGCCCAAAGCTGGTCCATTGGCCATCCTTGAGGTGCTGGACACCATCGCCGCGGGTGCCGAACCACATACTTCCATCTTTGGCCGGGAGAATAGCCACCACCCAGGCGGACACCGTGGGCCTGGGCATGGGTACCGTGGTCCAATCCCGACCGTTGAAGCGCACCGCACCATCCTGCGTGGCGATCCAGAGATAGCCCTTGGCATCGAAGGTGATGGCTTCCACGGAATTCTGGGGAAGGCCATCCTTGTCGGTGTAGACGCGGATGGGCAGCCGACCCGCGGATGCCGCATCGTAGACAGGCTTTGTTTGGGCCAAGGCGGATTGGGAATGAACAGCAGCCAGCGCGATCAGGTAAATGAATCGCCTGAAAAGCCAAGCCCACCTGTGCAATTGGAACTTCACGGCTGATCCTTCATTTATTGGGTGAAGGCCAGCATAAATCAAGAATGCCCTGTGGCTAGCAGAATCAGGGCTTAGTGGACACCGCCCATCATTCGTTTGATGCGGGGAGTCAAGGCCACCAGCACCAGGGCCATGACGGTGGTAATGGCGAACAGGCCGCCAAAGAGGGTGGCGGGCTTCAGACTTTCGCTGAACCCACCTGCGAAGCCAGCCAGCATGTTGCCCATGCCGATGGCGAAGAAGAAAACGCCCATCATCACGCCTGAATAACGCGCTGGTGCGAGCTTCGATACCGTGGAGAGACCGACCGGACTCAAGCAGAGCTCGCCGATGGTGTGCAGACCATAGGTGCCGATGAGCCAATATGGCGACACTTTCAGGATGGGATTGGCGGTGTAGGCGAGGCTTGGGAGCACCAGCAGCAACATTCCGGCGCCCGCGAAGAAGAGGCCCAGGCTGAACTTGATCGGGCTGCTCGGTTCTTTTTCCTTGAGCACGATCCAAAGCCAACTGAAGATTGGCGCCAAAAATAAAAGCCAGAAGGAGTTCACGCTCTGGAACCAGGTGGAGCGGATGGTGAACCCGAAAATCTCCATCCGCGTGCGCTCGTCGGCAAAGAGATTCAAGGTTGTGCCCGCCTGCTCAAAGACAAAGAAGAAAGTCATGATGAAAAACATGAGAATGGCCACCACCCACATGCGGCCGCGTTCTTCGTGCGTGAGGGGAGGATGGACAATCTGTTCGCCATTGGCATGAAGCTTCGCGCCCGGTTTCATGCCCACATCCCCCAGGGCACCTTGCCGGAGGAAGTACTGGACCAGGCCCGCCACCATGGCCAGCCCTGCGAAACCGAAAGCCCAGCGCCAACCATTCGCGGATGCCAGTCCAATCTTGCCCAGAGCCGCGACGAAGACAGGATCCTGAGCCATAAAGCCAAGGATCAGAGGAGCAATGAGGGCTCCAATATTGATCCCCATGTAGTAGATGGTATAGCCACCGTCCTGCCTTGGATCGTTCTTCTCATACAGCATTCCGACGATGGAGGTGCAATTGGTTTTGAGGAGGCCGGTACCCATCGCGATCACGGTGAGACCAATATAGAAAAGGACCAGGGGGCCCGAAGCCAGCGCGAATTCGCCTAGGGCGATGAGCACGCCACCCACCAAAATGGCCTTGCGATAACCCAGGAATCGGTCCGCGATCCAGCCCCCAGGAATGCTCAGGGCGTAGACAAAGAACGTGTAGAGGCCATAAAGGACGCCGGCGAATTTGAGTGACAGTCCCAGGCCACCTGCAGAGGCGGGTGCAGTCATGTAGAGGAGCAGAAGCGCTCTCATGCCGTAATAGCTGAAGCGCTCCCACATCTCGGTAAAGAAAAGTGGATTTAAACCTTTGGGGTGGTTGCGCATGGAGAAGAGGCCATAGACCACGAAGGCCACCCAGAGGCCCACCGCCACCATCAGGGGCATGAAAGCGCTAAAGGTCACAGCATCGGCTTGGAGGGCCAGCGGAAGTAGATTCATGAGTTGATCCGGAAAAATTCAGTATGAGTCACAAGTTCTTCTGAATGAAATCCCACATGGCTTGCATGCGGGCGTAGACGTGCTGGGGGGCGCTGGGACCATGCGCGGAGCCTGGCAGCAGCACTATTTCCGCCGTGAAGCCGGCTTTCTGCAGGGCATCCAGGAACTGGATGGTGTTTTGCGGATGCACGTTGTCGTCCAGTGTTCCGTGAAGCAGGAGAATCTTGCCGTGCAGGTTCTGGGCTGCCTTCAGGACCGAAGTGGCGTCATAGCCAGCGGCGTTTTCGCTGGGCAGGCCCATGTAGCGTTCGGTGTAAATGCTGTCGTAGAGCCGCCAGTCGGTGACGGGCGCGCCCGCCAGGCCGACCTTGTACTTGTCGCAATGGGTCAGGGAGTAGGCCGTCATGAAACCGCCGTAGCTCCAGCCTTCCAGCGCCACGCGGCTCATGTCCGCCCAAGGCCTTTTGCCCAGCCATTCAAGGCCTTCCAGTTGATCTTTCAGCTCCTGTTCGCCCAAGCGCTTGTAAACACCTTCCGCGCTGCCCAGCCCCTTGCCCGACGCACTGCGGTTGTCGCAGATCCATACCACGTAGCCCTGCTGTGCCAGGAAGTGATACCAGAGCATCGAAGGGGAAAAGGCATCCAATACCTGCGGGGCCTGTGGTCCGCCGTAGATGTGCTGAACGATGGGGTACTTTTTCTTCGCGTCGAAATCCGGCGGCAGCACTAGCATGGTGGGCATGGGAAAGCCGTCCTTGGTGAGCACGGTCTGGAAGGCCACGCGCCCGAAACGGATGTCCCGGAAGGCCTGGGTCACGCGGCCATCCAGGGCCTTCACCACGCGGCCATCCGCATCCACCAAACCCACCTGGGTTGGACTGTGGGCATCGCTCCAGGTGTCAATCCCCAGTTGGAAATCAGGACTTAATTTCATGTGATGGGTTCCACCACGAAGGGTGTGGCGGGCCATGAGGCCGTTGGGCAAGGCACCCTCGAGATCCGCGCTGTAGCTGTCGAGACCCGCGGGATTGTTTTCCGTGGCGCTGAAGTGGACGCGTTTCTGTTTTTCATCCACGCCGAAAAGTTCCCGCACCTCCCAGGTGCCCGCCGTGAGGGCTCGCAGCAGTTTGCCCTTCTTGTCGTAGCGATAGAGATGGCGATGGCCCGTGCGATCGGATTCCCAGATGAAGCTGCCATCCTTCAGGAAGACCGGCAAGGGCAGGCGTTCCTGCCAGGCTTTTCCGCTTTCCTTCAGCATCAATGAACTGGCTGTCCCCTCGAAGCGACGCAGATCCAGCCAGGTTTGGAGTCGGTCCTGATAGCTGGCCAACAGCAGCCCCTTCGGGTCCCATCCCACTTGGACCAGCAGGGTCTCCTTGCCTGGGTAGGGATCGTCCATCCAGGTGGTCCGCGCATTCAGATCCACCACGCCAAGGCGCGCGATGGGATTGGGATCGCCGGGTTTCGGATAACGGGCTTCCAGCAATTTCTGGGGTTGGCTGCGGTCGTCAACCAGCGTGTAGACCGGCACCTTGGATTCATCCAGGCTCAGGTACGCGATGCGCTGACTGTCCGGCGACCACCAAAAGGCGCGGAAGGTGCCACGACCGTAGACCTCTTCCTGGTAGACCCAATCCAGGCGGCCGTTGAAAAGCGTCGGGGAACCGGTGGTGGTAAGCCGCGTTTCTTTTCCGGTGGTGAGATCCACGGCGTACAGATCATTGCCTTGGAGATAGGCGACCTTTTTCCCATCGGGGCTGAAGGTGGGATCGTCTTTCAGTTCCTTGGATGAGGTGAACTTCTGGGCCTTGATGCCATCTTTGCTCAACTCCACAGCGTAGAGATCGCCTTCCACCGCGACGATGAACTGATGGAATTCCGCGTCCCAGGTAAAGCCGCCCTTGAAGACGGCGCGCCGGGCCCGGTCCTGTTCCGCCCCGAGTTTCACGATTTCAGCGACGACTTGATCGGGTTCGATGTAGGGCGCGCTCGTGTTCTTTTTCAAGTCCATGCGCGTGACGCTGAGCTTGCCTTCTTCAGCCCGTGTCGCGAGTAATGCTCCATCCGGCAGCCACGCGAACTTCGTCTTCGGCTTCTCCAGGAACGGAATTTTTTTCGTCGGATGGTAAAGACTTTCGAGGCTCAGCAGGGTGCTGCCACTCGGCTTCGGGGTTGGTCCCTGCTGCGGATTAGCGATTGGAATTTGAGCCGCGAGAGCTGTGGCGAACA
>JANOLT010000281.1:0-5674 GCA_031419915.1 Holophagaceae bacterium | reverse complement strand
GCACCAGCAGCAGCCCCTTCGTGTCCGATGCGTGAGGCGTATGGCAGCTAAGGCATTGGCCTTCCTTGGCAGGCGCGTGGAGGTGGCCCTTGCCGGGCTTGTCATCATGGCAAGTGGTGCAGAGGGCTGGAGGTTGATCGCTGAGGCCGGCCTTTCCGTTCACCGCGGGTGTGTGGCAATTCGAACAGCCGTTGCTTTGGAAAGGGCTGTGCTCCACATCCCGCAGCATCCCCTTGCCCTTTGAGCCGTGGGGGTTGTGGCAGGAGACGCAGGCGGCGGGATCCACCTTCATGCCCGCGTGGGTAGCGGCCAGCGGTGCCGCCTCGTGGCAGGCCACGCAGAGGTCCGCGGGCTTTCCCTTCAACAGATGATCCGAGGCGGATGGATGGGGGTCATGGCAATTGAGGCAGGATTCCACCGCGGCGGCGTGGGGGTGGGCCAAGGCCAGCCGGGCCTTGATGGGCACGTGGCAGGAGAGGCAGAGAGCCTGCGTCTCCTTGCGCAGCAGGTTCTTCCGGCCGCTGTCGTGGGAGGAGTGGCAGACGCTGCACTCACCCTTGGTTGGAAAGCGGTGATTCTCTCTTTCGCCCTCGGCGGGCTTTGCGGTTTTATGGCAGACCGCGCACAGCTCGCGGCCACCCCCGGCATGAAGAATATTGGTATTGGCGGATCCGTGGGCCTTGTGGCACCACTGGCAACGGCCTTCGCGCAGGGGTTTATGGGCCGTGGGCGATTTTTGCAATTTCCCGGTCGCGGCATGGCAGGCCACACACTTCTTGCCCGGATCATCCGATGCGAAAGAGGGTGATGTGCTCGCGAAAAGCAAGGCCAGAAACAGGACGAAATAGTTTAATTGTCGGAGGCGAAATCTCATTGACACACAACCAGGATTGACATCAGCACAAACCTCCAACTTTCCACCCGCGGATCATCACTCTTTCGGTTTCACGTCCAGATCGAAGAGATGGCGAGCGGCCTCGGCGCGATCCAAACGGCGGCCTGGGTCCGGTTCATCCTTCATGGCTTCGGTGGGCCGCCGCAGCAGGGATTTGACCATGGCCTGGGCCATCAAGCGGATCTTCTCCCGGTCTTCTTTGGCGATATGGGTCATCTTTTCGAGTTGGCGATCGAAATCCGCCTCGCGGATGGATTCGAATTTCTGACGGAGCGAAGCGACCGTGGGCACCACGGCCAGGGACCCAAACCAGGACAAGAATTCTTCGAGTTCTTCTTCCAGGATTTCCAGGGCCGGCCCGAGCTCCTTTTCCCGTTCCTGGCGATTCCGTTCCGCGATCTCTTGCAGATCGTCAACGGCGTAAAGAAAAGCGTTGTTCAGGTCGGCGACGCGTGGATCCACGTTGCGCGGAATGCCCAAGTCCAGGAAAAACAAAGGCTGACCACGGCGTTGGGCGACGGCTGCCTTGGCGGCTTCGAAGGAAATCACAGGGGTGGTTGAGGACGTGGCGGAAACCACGATATCCGCAGTTGCCAGCCGGGAGTTGAGTTCTTCCCATGGAATGGCTTTCCCACCCCTCCGGCAGAGATCCTCGGCGCGGGTGAACGTGCGATTGCTGACTTCGATGTTGGTGGCGCCCCTGGAAAGTAGCAGGTCGAAAAAGATCGAGGAAGTTTCGCCGGCACCCAGGATCAAGAATTTGCGAGGGGCCAAATTTTCGTAGATCTTTTCCGACAATTCCATGGCGACGCCGGGAATCGAGGTGGGCTTTGAGCTGAGGCCGGTCTCGGAACGAACCCGCTTGCCAGTTTCCAGGGCCTTTTGGAATAACCGGTGCAGGACCGAGTGAGTTGCCCCGGCGCTGGAAGCCAGCCGGAAGGCTTCCCGCACCTGACCAATGATCTGGTGCTCACCTAGTACCAGGGATTCCATGCCAGATGTGACTCGAAGCAAGTGCCGCGCGGCCTCTGTACCGGAAAAGTGATAGCCAAAACCATTCACTTCGGTGCGTGGGATACCGTGGTAATTGGCGACGAATTCAGTGACAGCTTCGATGGGATCCTTGCCCACAAGGGCTGCCCCTGTGATCCCGTATATCTCACTGCGATTGCAGGTGGAGATGATGACGCCTTCAGAAAGAAGGCCTTCTTTTCGCATGAGAGAGAGGGCTTCCCGCACCTTTTCCGGTGAGAAGGCGAGTCTTTCCCTGAGGTCGATGGGGGTTTGATGGAAATCCCAGCCGACCAGGAGAAGCGGAGATTCAGTGGTAGTGCTCATTGGAACATGTGCTTTGGGGTGATGTAGAGATTCACGATCCACAATGAGAACAGCATCAAGAAAAAGCCCGCGATGGACAGAATCGCATTCTTCTTGCCACCCCCAGCGCGCCCTGGGAAAAGGGTGATCAGATAGAAACTGATGATCAGGAACGTGAAAAGCACTTTGGGATCCCAATAGGTTCCCCAATGCTGCTTGGCCCAGATAAGTCCGAGGACCGCGGCGACAGTCAGTGCTGAGACACCGATCACCACCGATGTCCGTTGAAGTCGAGACAAGACATCCAGGGCCGGTAGCATTGAGAACAACGGGCCGAGCTTGCGGCGGCGCAGTTGCTGGTTCTGGATCAGATAGAGTTGAGCGAGCACGAAGGCAAGCGTTAGCGCGGCATATCCCAAAAAGGCCAAGGTCACGTGCACGGCTAAGAGGGATCCCGACCGCATGGGATCGCTGACCCTGGCGGATTCTGGTTGGGTGATCAGGGAGATCAACAGGAAAAAGATTGCAAGGGGAATGAGGAAAGGGCCGGTCGAGCTTTCGCGATGTCTCAGCAGCAGGATTCCGTAGGATGCGGCGATCATCCAGGCAAAGAGCGACAGGGAAGAGGGCAGATCATGATAGGGCACGGAGTGAACAGCGCGACCCCCGATCACCAGGGCGGCGAAGTGGATCAGGAACCCCAGCAACAAGAGGACGTTCGTGGCCGTGGCGAAGCTTTGCCTATCCCGTCGCAGATGGGCGAGTGAAAAGGCCTCGGCGGCCAGATACAGAGTCAGCGCGATCGCGCTCAAGCTAGTCAGTCCCAACATGGAAACCATCTTAGCTCAAACATCGTGCGCAATTCGTCACAGACTCAGAGGCAAGCCCTCTCCGGGGGATCCGCTGTGGGATGAAAATCCCAATAGGCTTCAGGCTTCAGACTTCAGGCTACATTGCTGCCGATGTTTCACTGTTTTGGCGTATCTCAAGATGCCAACATAACCAACAACGAAGCCTGAAGCCTGATAGCTGAAGCCACTGCAATTGGGTACTTGGGAGTTGAATCTCGCGGCGACCCATCAGGAGGCAATCACCTGCTCCACCGTGAGGGCGTCCACCAGGCCGTTGCAGCCGTAGAGGGCCGGCAAAACTTTTTCCGCGGGGTACTGCTTTCGGAGCCGAGCCACGAGCTCGGTGCCAAAGCGGTAGGCCGGCAGGTACATCCGCCCCAGCAGCGGATGACGACCCCACGCGCCCGAGAGCTTATCGGCGCGCTCATCTGAGACCAGGAATTCGCTCCGGAGGGTTTTCGCCACATTCTTTTGCTTCACGTTCTCCTGCCAGGTGAGGTACGAGGAATGGTTCTTGGCGTCGTCCTGAAGGAGCGCCAGCAGGAGCCCGATCTGAAGGTCGCGATCCGGCAGATCGTGGATCTCCGTGACGCCGTAAGCGATGAGAATTCCATTGTTGGCGATCCCTTCGAACAGCGCAGCGGCCCGCGTGTTCATCGTCAGGATCGAGGCTTCGAGGCCGACCTTGCGCCTTTGAAAAAGATTCTGGAGGTAGGCGAATGTCGTCACGTGCCCCGGCACCACCTCGTGGCTCACGAGCTGCTGGAACTCCGGGATGGAAATCTGAAGCGCGGCGTTCAACTCGTAAGTGGCTTCGTATTCGGGCGAGCCATCGGCCTTCCGCGCGCGGCCCAGGTAGTTCATGGAGCCCGAGAACCAGGCATTTTCGATAGGGAGGAAGGCCACGTTCGCACGGGGCACGTCTCGGAGCGCCTTCGGCAGGTACGGCGCCAGATTGCGAACGGAAAGGGCGTCGTATTGCGCGATGAACGCGGCGCCAAGGGCCGGGATGGAACGCGATGGAACGAGCCGGGCTTTCCGCCATGCGTCCACCCCGCGGAGAAGATCGCCGCCATGGCCGGCTGAGGCGAGAAGTTCCGCAAGAAGCTGGCGCTTAGACACCGGATCCGATGGTTCCGGCGCTTTGCCCGTGAGCGTTCTGACGCAGCGGTCGTAGGGTACGGGCTCACCCTTGTCGAGGATCTCCATCGCCAGATCCCACATCACCTCGAAACACTGGGCGAGCCCCAGCAGGTAGGTCCCGCGGAGGCCCTTCATTTTTCCCGCGCTCACGGCCACCTTCCCGATGGCGCCATGGACATCCACCGCTTTCAGATATTTCTCGATGGAAACGCGATCCGGGATCTTCGCTGAGACGCCACCGGAATGGCGTACCTTCGCGGCCGACGGATGGGTGTAGGCCAGCGGCAGCGGCTCATCCGAGAACCAGGAATCCGCGATGAAACGCCCAACGCCGGAAGGGTTCATCACATCGCCCCCCCACAGCGTATCTATCCCGAGAATGGCGTTGGCGATGTGGGCGTCGAGCGAAGGCATGATCAAGCTCCTGACTTCGATTCCGCATTTGTGCGGAGCGAAGTGCGATAGAGATAGAAACAAAGGGCGAGGAAGCCGACGACCGAGACCATCTGCGAGATTGAGTCGATGTCATAGAACGGCGTCTTGATGCGGTTTTCCGCGTACCAGGGGAAAAGACGCAAGGCCGCGCCAAAGACGCCGCCGAGCGCGCCGCCCGCCATCAGGCCCGAGGCGATGATCACGCCCCGCTCACGAATGGTCCGGCCAGCGGAGCCACCTTTCTTCTCGGATTTCTTCGTAACCAGGTACGAGAGGAATCCGCCAACGAGCGCGGGCGAATTGAGCTCCAGCGGCAGGTACATGCCCAGCGCGAAGGTAAGGGCCGGTACTTTGAGCATCTCCATCGTCACGGCAATCATCGCGCCGACGCCGAACAGGATGTAAGCCACGGGCTGGCGACCCACGAAATTCTCGACGAGCACTTTCATGATCGACGCCTGGGGCGCGGCGAGCACCGTCCGGTTATCACCGGCGGCCTGCTCACCGAACTGGAAAACACGCGCCAGCAGCACGATGGTGATACCCACCGCCACTGAGGCGGCGATCACGCCATAGAATTTCACCTTCTCCTGCTGGGCTGGTGTAGAGCCAAGCCAGTAGCCGGTCTTCAGATCGGTAATCGTTTGTCCCGAGACCGAGAGCGCGGTGCAGACCATCCCCGCCATGGCCATCACGAAGAACATTCCGGTGGGGCCTGATAGGCCAAACTTCAGAAGCACCACGCAGGAAATGATGATCGTGAGCATCGTCATGCCGGACACGGGGTTGCGCGCGGTGGTGGCGATGGCGTTGGCTGCGACCGATGCGAAGAAGAACGAGAAGAGCAACGTCAGGCCCAAGCCCAAGAGCAGCACGGGCAGGGTGGGCTTCAGTGATCCAAAGAAAATCGCCATGCCAAGGGTGGTGACCACGATTCCGATGAGCATGGACATCACGCTGATATCGCGATCGGTCCGCTCAGGGCCCGAGTGCTTTTCGCCGCGCTTGAAGGCGCGGGCGGCGATGGAGAACG
>JANOLT010000280.1:0-4669 GCA_031419915.1 Holophagaceae bacterium | reverse complement strand
CGGAGCGGAAACAGCGGCGTGGTTTTCTTGTCGGACATGGGGCACCTCGTGTTCGGACTTTCGAATCATAGAGTGTCTCATTGTGGCCGTTGTCTTCGATGCGGCTATTCGCCTTGCATGAAGGGATACCGATAGTCAGTCGCCGGAACAAAAGTCTCCTTGATGGTTCGCGGGCTGATCCAGCGCACGAGATTCAGGATGGATCCGGCCTTGTCGTTGGTGCCGGAGGCGCGGGCGCCGCCGAAGGGCTGTTGGCCCACTACCGCGCCGGTGGGCTTGTCATTGATGTAGAAATTGCCGGCAGCATAGCGGAGCAGGTCCATGGCCTGCTGCACGGCTTTGCGATCCTGGCTGAAGACAGCGCCGGTGAGGGCGTAGGAACTGGTCTGATCTATCGTGTGCAGGATCTCCGTCCAGTGGTGCTCGTCGTAGACATGCACGGTGACAACGGGTCCGAATAGCTCGTCGCACATGGTTTTGTACTTCGGATCCTTGGCCATGATCACCGTGGGCCGCACGAAATATCCGGTCGAATCATCGCACTGGCCACCCACCAGAATGCTGGCATCGCTGGATGCTTTCGCCGCTTCGATGGCGTCCTTTTGCGTCTGGAAAGAGCCCCCGTCAATGACCGCGCCCATGAAGTTAGAAAAGTCGCTCACATCGCCCATCTTGATGCTTTCAACCTGCGAGGCGAGCTGGTCCTTCACCTTGGGCCAAAGGTTCGAGGGAATGTAGACGCGGCTGGCTGCGCTGCACTTCTGTCCCTGGTATTCAAAGGCCCCGCGCACGATGGCGGTTACCAGCGCCTGGGGATCGGCGCTCGGATGAGCCAGGATGAAATCCTTACCGCCGGTCTCGCCGACCAGCCGCGGATAGGCGCGGTACTTGCCAATATTGTTACCGATGGATTTCCACATCCCATGGAATACCGGTGTGGAGCCAGTGAAGTGGACGCCCGCCAGATGGCTGTCCGCGAGCACAGGATCGCCAATCTCGCGACCCGATCCGTAGACGAGATTGATCACGCCATCGGGGAGTCCCGCAGCCTTCAGGAGCGCCATGAGAAAGTGCGCGCTGTAAATGGCCGTGGATGCGGGTTTCCAGATGACCGTGTTGCCGCACAGCGCTGGCGCGGTGGGCAGATTGCCAGCGATCGAAGTGAAGTTGAAGGGCGTCACCGCGAACACGAAACCTTCGAGAGGTCTATGTTCCAGGCGGTTCCACATGCCTGGCTGCGAATCCGGCTGCTCCTCCAAGAGCCGTTGATAAAAGGCGACATTGAAGCGGAAGAAATCAACGAGCTCACAAGCCGCGTCAATCTCAGCCTGATGGCAGGTCTTGCTCTGACCCAACATGGTGGCGGCGTTGATCGTGTCGCGATAGGGTCCGGCCAGCAGGTCCGCGGCCTTGAGAAAGATCGCCGCGCGGGCATCCCAGGGCATGGCTGCCCATTCCTTGTGGGCGTGCATGGCGCCGTGGATGGCGAGTTTCACTTCCTCGGGCCCGCCCATGTGGAAATCGCCAAGCACGTGCTGATGGTCGTGCGGCATCACCGCCTTGCCCTTCTTTCCCGAGTGGATCTGGTGCCCGTTGATGACCATCGGGAGGTCCAGCTTCTTCGAGCTCATCTCCTTGAGTTTCGCCTTCAGGCTCGCCCGCTCTAGCGTTCCCGGCGCGTAGGATTTCACCGGCTCGTTGATGGGAGTGGGAACTTTAAAGATGCCAAGGGACATGGGTGCTCCAGGAAACGTTCATTGTATGGCGGGCGCGGTGTGATGTGGGCCATGAGGCTATGGGCCATGAGCTACGAGCCTGAGTCCATGAGAATCGGCACGCTGGTGGACCTGAAATTGAGCCATGAAACTACATCGGCGCCCAAAGGCGCCGATTTTTTAAGCTCATAGCTCATAGCTCATAGCCCGCTTACATCTGGTCCTTCAGGCCCTTTGCGACCTTGAACACGACTTTTCGGCCAGCGGGGATGCTGATCTTTTCGCCGGTCTTGGGGTTGCGGCCCATCTTGGGCTTGGTGTCGCGCACTTCGAAAGTGCCCAGGCCGAAAAGGTTTACGCGGTTGCCGGAAAGCAGGAAGGCCACGACATCGTCGCGCAGGCTGTCAATGACGGCTTTCGCTTTGGCCTTGGTGAGATCGTGACTCTCTGCCAGCTTGGCGGCGAGTTCGGCGATGCCTGAAGTATCTGGCTTGGTGGTGGTTTTGGTCATTGATGCTCCTCAAAAAGGTGATGGATTGATCTACTCAGCTTGCGCCGTTACATCCAGGTTCAACTTGGCGATGACGCCCTGATACAGGCGGATCTCCACCACGTAGGTGCCCACTTCCTTGATCGAAGGCACCGTGATGGTGTGGCGATCCACGATGAAGCCCTTGGTCTTGAGCTGGTCGGCCACTTCGGCGTTGGTGACGCTGCCGAAGAGATGGCCACTTGTGCCGGCCTTCTTGGTGAAGGAGAGGCTGATGGCGCTGAGCTTCTCCGCCAGGCTTTGAGCATCCGACAGTTCTTTGGCACGAAGCTTCTGGGCGCGCTCTTTCTCTAGCTCGATCTGCCGCTTGTTGCCCGCAGTCACGGGCAGGGCCAGCTTACGGGGGAGAAGAAAGTTGCGGGCGTAGCCGTCCTTCACGGTGACCACATCACCGCGCTGGCCGAGCTTCGCCACGTTGTCAATCAGGAGGATTTCCATTTATTGCTCCAGGATGGATGGCCAGCGCGTTGTGCGTTGTTCCCGCTTGGTTAGGTAGGAGACCAGGCTCCGACCAGGATGGCTGCCCTTTGAAGACCCGTTCCGGGTGGAAACCCGTTTCGGGCGGGAAGCCTCTGTTCCCGCGATGGGTTGAGGCCGTTCAAACGAAGCGCTTAGTCTATCCTGATCGTGTTCAATGCCCAAGCAGGAATCCTGGGGAGTTCCATGGCCAATTTCAATGAGCGCCGCGATAACCGCCGCATTGCGCTGGGACCGGGTCATACCATCCGGTTCAGAGTCGGTGGGCGCGCATTCAAAGACATTCGAATCACGAACATCAGCGGGAGCGGCCTGCTTGCCACGGTGGACCGGGGCGAGGCCGGGCTATTCGAAAAGGGTTTGCTGCTCGAAGACCTGGTGCTGGATCATCCCATGCTCCCCAAGGGACATATCCGCGCCCAGGTGGTCTACACACTGGGGCTGGCCCCTGAAACCCCAGCCATGGCCTTTGTGGGCATGGGCATGCACTTCATTGAGATGCCCGCGAAAACACAACAAGACCTTAATAATTTTGTCGCCGCGGCCATGGGGGAGGCGTAGGGGGAACAAGTCCCGAGTCTCAAGTCCCAAGTAAAGGGCAAAAAAGAAAGCCGCAGATGCCGCAGATGGCAAAGATGAAAAAACATATCAAAATCCGTATGAATTGACCGTCACCAGTTATTTAATCTGCGAAATCTGCGGCTTCTTTCATTTTCTTCCGAAGAATCCCAACACGGCGGTGGCCACTTCTTCGAGCATGGCTTCGCTCATCTCGGGATAGACCGGGATGCTAAGGACTTCCGCGGCGGCTTTTTCGCTTTCGGGGAATTGTCCTTTCTTGTAGCCGAGGCTCTCGAAGCATGGCTGCTCGTGCAGACAGATGGGATAGTAGACGGCGCAGCCGATGCCAAGCGACTTCAAATGGGCTTGCAGCGCGTCACGCTTGCCACCCGCCACACGGAGCGTGAACTGGTTGTAGATATGGCGTCCATCGGGCACGACCTGGTGGGGCATCTGCGCCTCATCGGGAGTCAGTTCTTTCATTCGGTGGTGATACCAGGCGGCGTGCTTACGGCGGCCCTCGTGCCAGCCTTCGAGCATCTCCAGTTTGGCCCGCAGAACGAGCGCCTGCACCTCGTCCATGCGGCCGTTCATGCCCACTTCGTGGTGGACGTAAACGGGCTCCATGCCATGGACCCTCATGCGGCGCACGCGGGCATACAGGGCTTCATCATCCCGGATGATGGTCAGGCCCGCATCGCCAAAGGCGCCGAGATTTTTGGTCGGATAAAAACTGAAGGCCGTCATCTCACCGAATTGCCCTGCGTTCAAGCCCCAGCCTTTTGCGCCCATGCTCTGGCAGGCGTCTTCAATGACCGGGATGCCGAATTGGGCCGCGGCTTCGCAAATGGCGGGCATGTCCGCGAGCTGGCCGAAGAGATGCACCGGGAGGATGGCTTTGGTGCGGGGTGTAATGGCTGCTTCCACGAGCGCTCCGGTGGTGTTGAAGCTCTGCGGGTCCAGATCCACGAACACCGGCTTGGCGCCCAGCCGCGACACCACGCCTGCGGTGGCGAAAAAGGTGAAGGTGGGCATGATGACTTCGTCACCGGCCTTCACGCCCAAGGCCATGAGCGCCACCAGCAGGGCATCGGTGCCGCTGCTCATGCCCACGCCGAATTTGGCTCCCGCATAGGCAGCGATCTCCGATTCCAGGCCCTTCACGTTGTCACCCAGGATGAAACTGGAGCGGTCGATGAGCCCGCCGATGCCTTGAAGTATTTTCTGCTTCACGGCCTGGTTCTGGATGGATAGATCGAGCATCGGGACGGACATGGGAGCCTCGAAAAAAACTGGAACCGCGAATGGCGCGAATGAACGCGAAAAAAAAACTGGCCACGACAAAATTGGCATTCACAAAGACATC
>JANOLT010000279.1:0-3370 GCA_031419915.1 Holophagaceae bacterium | reverse complement strand
GAAAACTTGTCATGGCCGCGGCGGCGCAGCACCTGACTTCCGTGACGTTGGAACTGGGCGGAAAATCCCCTGTGCTGGTGGACAGGGACGCGGACCTGCCGGGTGCCGCACGGAAGATCGCCTGGGGAAAATTTCTGAACGCAGGCCAGACCTGCATCGCGCCGGATTATGTGCTGGCCCATGCGGACATCCACGACGGCCTTGTGAAGGAACTCCGGCTCGCGGTGGAAACCTTCTATGGCAGCGATGCCGCTGCATGGAAGAAGAACCCAGATTTTTCCCGGATCGTGAACGCAAGCCACCATGCGAGGCTCAAAGCCGTGCTCGAAAGTGCTGGGGGCAAGGTGGTGGTGGGAGGTAAAGTGGATTCGAGCGAAAACTACATCGCGCCCACCATCCTCACGGACATCACACCGGATTCCACGATCATGGCGCAGGAAATCTTTGGCCCGATATTGCCGATCCTGAAAGTGGCGGACATGGATGAAGCCGTTTTGTTTGTGAACGCACGGCCAAAGCCCCTTGCGCTTTATATATTCAGCGGCAGCCGGAAAGTTGCGGAGTCATTGCTTTCGCGAACCACTTCGGGTGGAGCGTGCATCAACGACACGGTTCTGCATTTCGCGCACACGGGCCTTCCCGGCGGCGGCATTGGCAATTCAGGGTTTGGAAAAGCCCATGGAATTTTCGGCTTCGAAGCTTTCTCCAACGCTCGCGGCGTATTGCGCCAGCGCACGCGGTACTCGGCCATCCAGTGGATGTACCCGCCCTACACCCCGCGCGTGCGGAAGCTCATTGACCTGACGTTGAGCTATTTCTGATGCCTCATTGCGATCAATCGAAGATCTTTCTCCCCACCGCCCGTCCCACGAAACGGATGCGATCCAGCCAGGGGAGCCTTCCCAGCGTTGTTCGCACAACGCCCTTGGTGAAAAAAGTCTTTCGCGAGTAATCAATCGCCACGTCAATGGCAACGGGACGACCTTCCGAAACGATGGATTTGGCTTGTTGCAGAACCGAGGCAATGTCTCCATCCGCTTTGAGTTTTAGGCATTCGACGCCAGTCCCGGCGCTGATCGCGGCCAGATCATAATCAGGCAGTTCGCTACACGCTTTGCGATTGAAGGCAACGCTTTGGAACTGCGCGATCTGCGCCAGCTCCCGGTCCCGGAGAACCAGGAATACAGCGGCCACGCCAAGGCTCGCGGCGGTCAGCATTTCCAGGCCCGTCATCAGAAAGGCGCCATCCCCCGCGAGGGCGACGACCGGCACCTCAGGGCGGGCCAGCTTTGCACCAATGGCGGCGGGGACTGAATAACCCATGCAGGAATAATCCATCGGGCCAAGTAGCTGGCCTGGTTTATCCAGAACAAGCCCTTCAATAGCCAAAAAAGTACCATTACCACTATCGCTTGTGAAAATTGTTTCTGGACCGAAAATCTGCTGTAGGTTTTTCAGCAGCAGCCCGGGCGAGACTCCGGTTGCGGAGGGCGACTGGATTTCGGCAGCGGCCTCGGCTCGGCCAGCCTGGATCCGGTTCCGGAGATAGTCGCTTTCAGCCCGGCTGGGAAGCAGTGGCAGCAGAGCCCGCACGAACTCCCCCGCGTCACCGGCAATCGCGATATCGGCTGGGAAATTTCTTCCCAATACGGTGGGATCGATGTCCACGTGGATGAGTGGTGCGGGCGGGGTCATGCCGTAACTGCCCGTGGCGACTTCGCCGAAGCGGCACCCGATCGCAAGCGTGGCGTCGCAGCCGCCCGCCACGACTCGGGCGAAAGAAGGAGCCGCCGCACCAAAGCCCGGCCACAGGAATAAGGGATGGCTTTCGGGAAATACCCCCTTGCCCTGGAAGGTGCTGGAAACGGGCGCTTCGAGTTTTTCCGCCAGGGCGACAAGGTCCGCGCCAGCTCCGGCAGCGCCCAGTCCCACGTAGATGAGAGGATGCTTGGCCTTCGACAGAACCTCAGCACAGCGCTTCAAAAGATCTTGGGATATCGGCTGGACTTTGGGTTTCTCAACTTGCCACGGCGCTGATTCCGGTTGCTGCAGTAGGTAGAAGTTCGCCGGTATTTCCACGAAAACCGGCCCTGGGCAACCTTCTCTGGCCAACCGACAAGCCCTGCGGATGATTCCGTAAATCTCTTCGCCGCGTTCCGGGCGGAACGTGCCTTTCGTGACGGGCGCGGCCAAGGCCAGTTGATCCACGTCATGCAACTGATAGGCCTTTCCCGTATCCCGCCGGATTCCGCAGCCGAGCACCAGCATCGGGACCCCATCCAGGAATGCTTCGGCGATGCCCGACATGGCGTGGGTCAGGCCGGCGCCAGGAACGACGTTGACGCAGGCCATGATTCCCGACGCCCGCCAGGCCGCATCGGCCATGAACGAAGCGCTCTGCTCGTCCGTCACCAGGATCGGCCGCACTGATTTTGAAGTGGCGAGCAGGTCGTAAAGCTCGATGTTGTGGGTGCCTGGAATTCCGAATGCCAATCTAATGCCTTCGTCCTCCAGTGCCCGCAGAACGTGTGCCGCACCAGTTATTGCCATGCTTGATCCTCCAACAGTTTTCCGGCCACGCGGCTTGCGAGCGCCATGATGGTCAGGTAGGGATTGATTTCCAGGGAGTCTGGAAACAGGCTCGCGTCGGCCACGCGGAGCCACGGAATTCCATGCACGCGGCCATAGGAATCCGTCACGGAATCCGCAAGGCCAGACCCCATTCCGCAGCCGCCCATCAAATGCGCCGCCGATACGGAAATCTTTCCTTCTTTGAAATGCCGCTCATGGATGCGTTCGTCTATGTCAGGAAGCTCGTTGCTTTCAAGTAGGGGCGGATCGGCAGATGGCGCGTGGACCCGCAGCGCCCCTGCCGCGAAGAAAATGCGCGCCGAAGCGCGGGTGGCGCGAATGAGCGATGCGATGACCTCAGGCGTGAAGCGGTAGTGAACCACCGGTTTCCCGGCTTGATCCACGGTGACCCGGTTGCCGGGAACCGCCTTGTCACACGCCAGGACCAGGATCATCTGCAGCCTTGGGAAGGCATGCATCAACTTTGAATGGGGAGCGCCAAAACCGGCGAGATTCTTCGCAGTGGTGAAGGGGAAGTACATGCAGGTTTCAAGCAGGAATCCTTCATCCACTGAACTGTCCAGGAAAAAACTTTTCGGATGACCGACATCATTTGTGATGGGGTGGGAATGTTCGGCGGCCAGGATGTGCGCGGGGTGGCAGGTGAAGCCTTCCCCTACGCGTTTTGATATTCCAGGCAGATTTGATCGGAGCAGGAGTGCCGGAGTTCCGATGGCGCTGCCCGCGAGAACAATGGCACCGGCCTTGATGCGGTACTCGCCGGGAGCCCACTCTGATG
>JANOLT010000278.1:0-6056 GCA_031419915.1 Holophagaceae bacterium | reverse complement strand
GCTGGATTTCGCTGGTGCCTTCGCCGATGGTGCAGAGCTTCACGTCGCGATAGTACTTTTCCACAGGGTAATCCTTGATGTAGCCGTAGCCGCCATGGATCTGCACGGCTTCGTCGGCCACTTTGCAGGCGATTTCAGAACTGAAGAGTTTGGCCATGCTGGCGGCCTTGGCGTAAGGCCGGCCCTGATCCTTGAGATTCGCCGCCTGGTAGATGAGCAGGCGCGCGGCTTCGATCTGCACGGCCATGTCCGCGAGTTTGAATTGGATGGCCTGATGGCCGCTCAGGGGTTTGCCGAACGTGTGGCGGATTTTGGAATACTTCACGGATTCTTCGTAGGCTCCCTGGGCCATTCCGAGCGCTAGCGCGCCGATGCTGATGCGACCTCCATCCAGCGTATTCATGGCCTGGCGGAAGCCCACGCCCTCTTCACCCAGCATGTTTTCACCGGGCACTTTCACGTCCTCCATGATGAGTTCCGACGTGTCGCTGGCGCGGAGGCCCAGCTTGTTCTCCTGCTTGCCGGCGCGGAAACCGGACATCCCTTTTTCAAGGATGAAGGCGCTGATGCCGTCGGTGCCCTTGCCGGGGGAAGTGCGGGCCATCACCACCGCGATGTCGCCCACGGTACCGTGGGTGATGAAATTCTTCGTGCCGTTCAGGATGTAGTGGTTGCCATCCCTGCGGGCGGTGGTGAGCTGCGCGCTGGCGTCGCTGCCCGCGCCGGGCTCCGTGAGGCCCCATGCACCGATGGCCTTCCCCGATGCCAAGGGCTTCAGGTATTTCTGCTTCTGCGCCTCATTGCCCATGGAATAGATATGGTTCGCGCACAGGCTGTTGTGGGCCGCCACGCTGATGCCTACGCTGCCGCAAACTCGGCTGAGCTCTTCAATCACCACGGCGTACTCGATGTAGCCCATGCCGGCGCCGCCGTATTCCTCAGGGAAGATGACGCCGAGCATGCCCATCTCGCCCAAGCGCTTGATAACGTCCATGGGGTAGGTCTTGGACTCATCCCATTCCATGACGTGGGGACGGATCTCCTTTTCGGCGAATTTGCGCACTTCCTGGCGGAGGGCTTCTACGTGTTCAGGAAGGGTGAAATCCATGGGGGCCTCGCGCGGTTTGGGACCGTTGCAAAATAACCTGTGAAGTTCTGGTTATTTTGTTACGGCCCGTTATGCCGGTACACCGTACCGGCGCAAACGCCAAGCCTATCGGGCCTTGAGCCCATGCGTACACAAAATTTATGAGTTCATAAAATAAATTTATGCATGATCTTGAATGGATCAGTTTTTCGCCACGGTATTCGTGGTCCCGAGCTTTTGGGCCAGGATTTTCTTCTGGGCCAGGCCAGCGGCTTCGGGCATCAATGAAAGTGCCTTCTGCACCTGGGGATCCTTGGTGCAAAGGTACTTGAAGCCAGCGTCCAGGCCGTAGGCCAGGTTTTGCATCTCGTAGGAGATCTGGTCCCGCATCTCCTCCTTGTTCTCTTCCCATTCCTTGTCGGTGATGGCGATCTTTTGTTCTGCGGCCCAACTCTTGAAGCGCGCCAGCACCACATCGTCGGCGCCCACATCCTGCTTCACGCCGAAGTGCTCTTTTTCATGCACGGCGAATTTAAAGAAGGCCGAGGTGCGGAAGCGCAGGTTGCCCACGAAGGGCTTCAACAGGGCGGCCGGCACGATGTAATCCGGCGTGATGCCGCCACCACCATAGACCGTGCGACCCAGATCCGTCTTGAAGGGCGGACCCTCGGGTTTGACGGGAACCTTGGCGTCATCTTCGGGATTGTAGTAATCGTCCAATCCGTGCATGTAATCGCGCTGGATGCTGCGGCCCGAAGGTGTGTAGTAGCGGCCCGTGGTGAGCGCCAAGCCGCGGCTGCGACCGATGGTGAGCACACTTTGCACCAGACCCTTGCCCCAGGATGTGGTGCCCACCACCAGCCCGCGATCGTGATCCTGCACGGCGCCCGTGACGATTTCCGAAGCCGAGGCACTACCGCGATTCACGAGAATCACCAAGGGGAAGGGATCCATGACCGAACCTTTGGGCGCTCGCGTTTCAACCACGTCGCGGCCATCACGGCCCTTTTGCGTGACGATCAATTCGCCGGGTCCCACGAGTTGCCGGCAGATGCCCACCGCCGCATCCAGCACGCCACCGCCGTTGTTGCGCAAGTCCAGCACGAGCTTCTTCATGCCCCGGCCCTTGAGCTTCTCCACGGCCCGCTCGAATTCTTCACTGGTGGCTTCACCGAAGTCCTTGATGAGGATGAAGCCCGTCTCCTTGTCCAGCATGAAGGCGTAATAAACGCTGTTGGTGGGGATCTCGCCGCGGGTGATGGTGAAGCGCTGCAATTCAGGGTAGCCCGCCCGCTGCACCCCAATCTCCACCGGCGTACCTTTCTCGCCCCGCAGTTTCTGCACGGCCTGGGTGCTGGTCCAGCCTTCGGTGCTTTTGCCGTCAATCTCCCGCAAGTAATCGCCGGCCCGAATGCCCACCTTCTCGCTGGGCCCGCCACGAACAGTGGAAATGACCACGATGCCATCCGCCTGCTGGCTGATGATGGAGCCGATGCCGTAGAACGAGGCCCGCTGGTCCTCGCGCATCATGCGGAATTCGCTTTCGTCCAGGTAATTCGAGTGGGGGTCCAAGGTATGGAGCATTCCCTGGATGCTGGACTTGGTGAGCTGCCGCGGCGTGGGCGGTTCCACGGTCTTTTTTTCCAGCAGACCCATGATTTCCGTGAGCGTATCCAGGCTGCGGGCCTGGGCCCGTTCATCACCGGTGCGCCCCGCCAGCGGCGCATAGACCGCCGTGGTGCCCACCACCAACACCCACATCCAGTTTTTAGAAATCCAACGCGCCATTTTCAATCCTGTTCCGTCTAGCTGTTTGGGTGCCGCCATGACCGCTCTCGTTCCTAACCTAAAACCCTTTTAGTATCGCCTGGGCCCGGGCAACCATGCGTTGCCGGCGGACTCGCGTAGCCCAGACAATGGATTCCAGCTGTTGGTAGGCCGATTCGAGATCCTCGTTCACCACCAGGAAATCATAGGCGTGGTAAAGCTCCATCTCATGGCGCGCGTGCTTCAGGCGCTCCTGGATCTGGGTTTCGGAATCCTTGCCGCGTCCGCGCAGGCGGCGCTCCAGTTCTGCCGCCGAAGGCGGGAGGATGAAGATCATCACGGCATCGGGAATCGCGCGACGCAGGTTCAGTGCGCCGGTGGTCTCGATATCCAGCAACACGTCCTGGCCCGAATCGAGAACGCCTTGAAGCCATTTTCGGCCCGTTCCATAGCGATTCCCGTAGACCTGCACCCACTCAATGAAGCCGTCATCATGCACTATTTGGTCGAAGGCAGCGTCATCCACAAAAAAATAATCCTTGCCGTCCACCTCACTGGGCCGTGGCGCACGGGTGGTGGTGGAAATGGAAAAGATGAGGTTGTCGAGCGAGGCCACCAGGCGGTTGGCCAGCGTGGATTTGCCCGTCCCCGAAGGGGCGGAGATCACAAAAACATTGCCCGGATGGGTGCGCATGAAAACAGCCCAAAACAACAGATTAGCGGGGAATTGCCCGGGAAATAGGGCGGAGGTGTGACGGATGTGCGGAGGGACTGGTCTGGGGCCAGGTCTTCTGACGGACGGGGTATGCTCTGCCCTGGAGGGGCCCGTGAAGACCGGAAAACCTGAGGACGCTTACGGGCAGATCCAGTACCGCGGGCTCATCGCTTGGCCCGAGCGCCTCCGGCGGGAGGCCCCGCTGCTGGAGCGGGTACTGGGGACGGCTTCGGTGAAGACGATCCTCGACCTCGGCTGTGGCACGGGGGAGCACAGCCGTTTCCTCCGGTCGCTGGGCTATGGGGTGACGGGAGTTGATGCCTCCGAGGCGCAGATCCGGGCCGCCCGCGAGGCGGATCCCGACGGGGGGGATGCCGGGCCGGTGCGGAACGTCCACGGCGACCTAACGTCCATCGAGGCGCTCGTGCCGACGGGCTACGGCGGGGCCATTTGCCTGGGGAACACCCTGCCACATCTTTCGGATTTCGACACCCTCCAGCGATTCTTCACTGGCCTGGCCAGCCGCCTGGTTTCGGGTGCCCCCTTGCTGCTGCAGTTGCTGAATTACGACCGGATTCTGGATCGGGGCGAACGCACCTTCCCTCTGACGCTTCGGCCAGGAGAAGCTCCAGGCGAAGAGATCGTCTTCCTGCGTCTCATGACCTCTGGACCCGATGGATCGCTGATCTTCACCCCAGCCACCCTCCGTTACAGGCCGGGGATGGAGCCGCCCCTGGAGCTGATCTCCGCCCAGAACGTACATCTGCGCGGGTGGCGGCGTTCTGAGCTGGAGGGGCCTCTCCTCACTGCGGGGTTCGAGGTGCGCGACGCTTTCGGCAGCATGACCGGGGATCCCTTGAGCCCCGAGAGTTCCGACCTGGTCCTGTGGGCAGTGCGGGCCTAAGCAGCCTTCACAGCCCACCTCAGTTTGGCGGACGAGGATCTCGGATTATCCCGGATCTCTTGAAAGCTGGGGCGAATCGGCTCCGGGGCGATGCGGGCATAGACGCCGTCCCGGTGCCCCTGTTGGAAGGCCTTCTTGACCCGGCGGTCTTCACCTGAATGAAAGCTTAGGATGGCGACGCGGCCGCCGGGCTTGAGGCAGCCGGGCAGGTAGGCCAGGAACTGGTCGAGCACCTGGAATTCATCATTCACCGCGATGCGCAGAGCCTGGAAGGTGCGCTGCAGTGTCGCCCGCATCTCATCCTCCAGGGAATCCGCGAGGCAGGTCGTCTTCACCACGGCTCGCACCAGGTTCGCCAACTGGGTGGTGGTGGCGATAGGGTGATCCTGAGCCGCCGCCAGGATGGCCTGCGCGAGGGCCTGGGCCTGGGGCTCATCGGAGTTCTCGACAAGGAGGTTCGCCAGTTCATCTTGGCTAAGGCTTTGCAGCAGCGCCGATGCGGGACGCCCTCGCTGGGGATTGAGGCGGAGATCCAGGGGGCCATCGGCTTTGTAGGTGAAGCCGCGGGCGGGGTTGTCAATCTGCATAGATGAAACCCCGAGATCCGCCAGGGCGAAATCGAGGCCTTCTCCGAGTTCAGGACGCAGATGGGGCAGGCCTGCGAAGTTCATGCGGCGCACCACCAGCACGTCCTCGCCGAACCCCGCGGCCCGCAGGCGCGCTTCCGTGCGGGGGAGTTCGATGGGATCCACATCCAGCGCAAAAAGGCGCCCTCCGGGGCGCAGCCGTGGAAGGATTTCCAAGGTATGCCCGCCGTATCCCAAGGTGGCATCCAGGCCCGTATCACCAGGTTTCGGGTCGAGGATTTCGAGGATCTCCCGCACGCAGATGGGCCGGTGAGTGCCGGCTGGCGTATGCCCCCGCTCCCGGACCTTTTGCAGTTCCGAGGCGTGAACCTCAGGGTTGAGTTCCTTGTATTTGTCCTGGAAATGCCGCGGATTGGCGCCCTTGTAGCGCACCCGACGTTTATGGGGTGGGGTCTCATCGGCCATGGGCTGATTGTCCCCTACTTCAACCCGTGCTGCGCCTTGAAGCCCGCCCACTGGGCTTTCATGCGGATGAAGTCCTCGACATTTTCGCAGCTCAGGAAGGGGTTGGTTTCCCGCTCCCAAGCCAGGGTGGAACTGGGCCTGGCGCCGTAATCATGCCCGGGCCAGATGGTCGTATGCGCGGGCCAATCGCGCAGCAGGCGCTGAAGACTGTCCCACTCGGTGCGGGCATCCGCGTCGCTTCCGGTGCCGCCCACTTTTCCCACGAAGAGAAGATCCCCGGTGATCCCCGCGGCCATTTCCTCTACGAGAAAGGCCAGATGATCGTGGTAATGGCCGGGCACATGCCAGGCGAGGAGGTGATAGCAGCCGAAGGGGATGCGTTCCCCATCATGGAGCACGCGGTCCACGGGGCCTGGATGGCCCGGCCCGCCCAACACCGGCGCGCCAGTGAGATCCTTCGCCGCGGCGTTGCCATTGCTGTGATCCGTGTGGCCATGGGTGTTCAGGATATGGGTGATGCGCAGCTGCTGC
>JANOLT010000277.1:0-6138 GCA_031419915.1 Holophagaceae bacterium | reverse complement strand
TGGCTATCCTGCGCCAGCTGCCAGACAGCCAGGTTGGAGAGTCCCTGCTCGGCATCGTAGGCACGAAATGTAAGGCGACCAGGAGGCACGCCATCGGCTGGAATGGCTGCCGACAGAGCCAAGAGCCCCAATGCGGACATGAAAACCGCAGATCGCAGGTAACGGAAGAATAAGGCCATGATTTCCTTGGGGGTTGATCACCTCAAGTATCGTCAAGTCCAAGGAAAAAATTCTAAGTTTATTTCTGGGTGGGAATATGGAATCTGGAATAACTCTTATCCCTCATCCCGAACGCCCATCCCGTAATTTGGCGCGTCTTTCCAGTCGAATTTTTCGGTGCCCCGCATCGAGGACTTCACCACCAGGCTGCCATCCTCGGCCAGCGGTTTGAGACTGCCGCACCTGAGCGTTTCGATAAGGTGTCCGGCAGGCGCATCATCGCTGGGATAAACACCCACCCAGGCATCACGGCCGCCGTGCTTGGCGGCGTACAGGCACTGATCGGCAATCTCCACGACCCGTTCCCAATCCAAGCTCGCGGGCTCCTCAGGGATGAAGGGGAAACACGTGTACCCGATGGAGCAGGCGCGATGAATTGTGCGGCCTTCTCCAATGTCGAAAGGATGAAGGGCGATGGCGGAGCGGATGCGCTCCACCAGGATCGTGCTCTCCCTGCGACTCGTGTTGCGGGCCAGCACCAGGAATTCCTCGCCACCCCAGCGCACGGCCGCGTCCGTATCGCGGATGCAGGCGAGCAGGGTATTTGCCACTTGCACGAGAACCCGGTCACCCGCAGCGTGCCCAAAAAGATCGTTCACCTCTTTGAAATGGTCAATGTCCACCATCACAAAAAGCATGTCTATGTTCAGGTCCAGTCTTTCGGCCCGACTGATGGTCAACAAACGGTGTCGGCGCTGGGCCTGGGCGGTGTCCTCTGGCATCTGGAATTGAAGGAAACGACGATTGCGGAGCCCTGTCAGTGGATCGGTGATGGTCTGATCCTGCAAAGCGCGATTGGCGCCTTCCAGTTCCTGGGTTCGTTCGAGAACCAGAGCTTCCAGAACCCTGCGGCGCGATTCCTCACGTGTTTTGTAGCGGCGCACCACCCACACCCCGAGCCCAAGGGTCGCGATGGCACCGAGAATGCGGAACCACCAGGTTTCCCACCATGCGGGAAGCACTTCGAATCCGATCTTCTGTGGCTCTCCCCAGGCTCCCGCGCCAACCCGGGAGCGGACTTCGAATCGGTAGCTCCCTTTCGGGAGCGATGGATACCGGACAACCTTGGAATCCGTAGGGCGCCACTCGCTCTCCAGCCCCACCAGACGGACTTCCTGCCGGACCGCGCCTTCTCTCGCAAAGCTGAGACCGGCAAATCGCGCTTCGAAAACGTTTTGGGCCTTGTCCACTACGAGTTTCGGAATGGGACTTCCCGCAAAGGTCTTCTCGCCGAGCTTGAACCCCAGGATCACCGTGGGCGGGCTGGAAACCTGTCCTCCCTTGGGAAGGTAATGCCCAAGCCCCGCGCTGGTGCCAATCCACACGCCACCATCACCATCCGTGTGAAAAGCCTGGGCGTCGCAATCTTCACCGATAAGGCCATCCTGCGCGCCGAAATGTTCGGTTCCACTTTCACTGATGATGTCCACGCCCCGGGCCGTGCCGACCCAAACCCGCCCGAAGGTGTCTTCACCCATGGAGTAGACCTTGTCAGAAGCCAGGGAATTGGAGGTATCGTCGTGACCCAACACATGAAAAAAATCACCTTCCAATTTGGCGCGGGTAAAGCCCAAGGGATCGAAATATGCGAGAAGAAGATCGCCATTCCGCGTGCCACTGACATAGGAAACATGATTTCTGCGAAGCCCATCACTGGTGGTGATGCGCCGCCACCTTCCTTTCACGCGCACCGCCAAACCTTTGGTGGCCGCCGCGAATAATCGCCCTTGGGAATCCTGGTGCAAATCGCTTACGTATTCCTGAGCATCGCCGCCCGGTAAAACTTCTGACTTGAAGGACCAGCGACCACCATCCCGCCTTCCCCTGAGCAAGCCTGCGCCTTCAGTGGCCACCCAAAGGTTGCCTTCAGAATCCAGTAATAGCCGGAAGATCCGCTTGCCCGTGACACCCGCGGAAGCGCCGAAGCGTTCGATTTTTTGAGTTGCAGGATTGAAGGCGAGCACTTCAGTCGGTGTTCCAGCCATGTAGATGATTCCATCTGGACCCTCCACCACGCTGCGAATGGTATTCTTGGCGGTGCCCGGAACAAGGGTCCATCCTTTGGACGTTGCCTTGGCAGCGCCCTGGTCTGTGCCGACCCAAAGCTGGCCTTGGTGATCACGCTGGATTGTCCAGACGAGTTCGCTGGGCAGTCCATCCCTGGTGGTGTAGCTCTGCCAGGCCCCTAGCCCCATAAGGCGGTAAAGGCCCAGGCTCGAAAACCATAGATTGCCTTCGCGATCCTCATGCATGGTGCGGGTCCAGGAAGTGGGCAGACCTTCGGCAACACCTAGGTGGCTCCACTGATCCTCCTGAACGTGATAGAGCCCCTGATCGGTTGTGACCCAGATTCCTCCATCGCGGCTGGGCGCGAGATACCCCCGCGAACGGATGGTTGGGAGATCGCTTTTAGGTTCGATGAACTGATCGGCTCCGCTGGGCAACACCCACAAGTGACCTGAACTGCGGGCCCAGATTCGACCTTGCCAATCCGCCAGCAAAGCGTCTATGCGCTCCTGCCCAAAATTTGGTGGGGTGCCGAAACGCTTCCATTTACCATCCTTCCATCGAAGGATCTGGGCTAGGGGGCGGCCATTCTCGAGGGTCCAGCGAGCGGCCCAAACAGCACCGCCGGAGACCTTGGAATAGAGCGCGGAGGCCTCCCCTCCGGGCCAGCCGGGAGATGGCAATGGTGACGATTGGGCGGTTTTTTCTGAAAGGGCGAAAGGCCCTTTGGTGGTGGCGATCCAGAGCCTCCCGTCAGGTCCCGTGGCGAGTCCCTGAACATCCTGTACACCTGGGATGGAATTGAAGGCCTGGCCATTCCACCGGGCCAAACCACCAAAGGTCCCAACCCAGAAGGCGCCCTGGGGATCCTGATGAATGGCGGTGATCTGGCTAGAAGGCAGACCCTGCTTCAGGGAATAAGCTTGGAATCGGCTGCCATCGTATCGGTAGAGCCCATCTTCGGTACCCACCCACAGAAAGCCTTGAGCGTCCTGGCTCAATTGCGTGATGGCAAGGCTCGTCAGGCCCTGCTCGGCGTTGTAGGCCCGAAAGGCATAGCGACCAGGCGGAGTGCCCTCGGCGGAGATTGCGGGTGTGCCAAAGAAAACCGCGGCAGCCATCGCAACCATGGCAACCCAAGCCTTGAGTTGGCACAACGGTAGGGTTTGGAGAGGGCGAACCATGGAAGCCTAGGCAAGAGATTCCCATATATTATCGAACTAAAAGCCTAATATGTACAAGAAATGGATTTGGGTTTAGGTGATTTCAGCACCTAAGTAATGGGGGCCGGCCATGATGATGGTCACATCCACCAACTCGCCAAAGGGCAATATTCGGCCCTCTCCGGTTTGAATGTGAACGTTCTTCCAGTCTCCGGTACGGCCCATCCAAAACCCATCTCTGGCTGGGCTGTGGCTTTCGATCCGGGCCTGCACTGTGCGACCGACGAAACGCAGATTACTCTCCTTGGCCAATTCCAATTGCCGTTTTTGAAGCCGCTGCAACCGCGCGGATTTCACGCTTGCAGGAATGTCGTCTTTGAGCCGCAGCGCCGCGGTGCCTGGCCGGGGACTGTAAATGAAACTGAAGGAAGAGTCGAATTTCACGGTCTCAAGCAAATCCATGGTGGCTTCGAAATCTTCATCTGTTTCACCCGGAAACCCCACGATGAAATCGGTGCTGAGGCCAAGCTTTGCGCGGCCCTCGCCCAGGTACCCCAATCTCTCCAGATACTGTTCCACCGTGTATTCCCTAAGCATTCGGCGAAGCACCGTATTGGAGCCACTCTGCACCGGGAGATGAAGGAAAGGCGCGACTTTAGGGTTCGTCACGAGAACTTTGGCCAGCTCTTTTGTGAAGTTCATGGGGTGGCTGGTGGTGAAACGAAGCCACTCCAGGCCTTCCACCTCCGAAACCCGTTCCAGCAGCTCCGCGAAGCTGCATCCGCCATTGAAGGAATTGACATTCTGGCCGAGCAATTCCACTTCGCGATATCCACTTTCCACCACACCCCGGACCTCAGCTACGATGTCTTGCCAGGGGCGATTGCGCTCCACGCCACGAGTGGTCGGAACGATGCAGTAGGTGCAAGCATGGTTGCAACCTTCGATGATGGTCACAAGGGCTTTAGCGGTGCTCTTGCGCCTTGCGACTTCGGGCGGAAACAGGTGGTTGTCCGGGTATTCGCCCGTATCCATAACGAGTTTTTTTCCGGCCTTGGCTTCTTCCACCAGACGCGGTAATTGGTTCAAGGCCATGGTGCCCAGCACGAAATCAATGTGCGGAGCCCGCCTGAAAAGCGCTGCCTGCTCCTGCTGGGCCAGACAGCCCGTGACACCAATGAGTATGTCCCGCTTCTTTTTTTCCTCCCGCAGGCGGCCCAGCACCGAAAAGACCTTGTGGACGGCCTTTTCACGGATGGAACAGGTATTCAAGAGCACCAAATCCGCATCATCCGCCGTGGACACCTGAGTAAAACCTTCCTTCACGAGCAACCCCGACAACCTTTCGCCGTCGTGGTCGTTCATCTGGCATCCCCAGGTCTGAATGTGGAATTTCATGATCCTGCCTCTGCCCCTGGGGATGTCGATGAAGCTGACCACCCCCCGATCACACGCAGTGCGTGCTCCCAATCGCGCCTTGAAATGCAGGCGCTCTTGGAGGGGGCCCCGTTCTGGCATCCCCAGGTCTGAATATGGAATTTCATGCGCGGTCCTGCCCAAACCTTTCATTCTAGAAGGTGGAACCCGGGAAGTCCTTAAAAAATCCAACAATGGAGGCCTTCTGGCAGGCATTTCCAAAAATCAATGCAACCTCAGCTAGCGCATTCCCCCTCGATGAGGTTATCTTGTGGCACTCATCCCAAGAAAGGCAGATGCACCGTGTCGGCCCCCACTAAAAAACTTGGTGAATTGCTCGTCGAGGCGGGATTGCTCACGCCTGCTCAGCTTTCGGAGACCTTAAGGCACCAGCGTTTCCATGGTGGACGCATGGGTGGCAACCTGGTTTCCCTTGGCTTCATCAGTGAGGACATGCTGATGGATTTCCTGGCCCAGCAGACGGGTGTGCCCCGTCTGGAGGCCAAGGCCCTGGAACAAATCCGGCCTGATGTCCTCAAACGCATCCCGCAAAGAATGGCTGAACAGCTGACCATCCTGCCCATCGAATTCAAAGAACCCAAGAGCCTAGTGCTGGCCATGGCCGATCCGTCGGACCTCAATGCCATAGACAGCGCCCGCTTTGCATCGGGCCTGAACATTGAGCCTCTGGTGGCTTCCCACAGCATGCTGAGGGCCGCCATCGCGGAACAATATCGGAAGGCTGAGCCCCAGGTCGGGACAACCTTCGAAGTGGGCCGCTCGTTCTCCACCGAAGACGCGCTCCCGGTCAGTTTTGACCTGCCTGCCATCCAGATCACACCCTCGCGGGAAGCCAACAAAGAAGCCAACCAATCAAAGGTCACCGGGAGTTTTGGCCGGGATCCATTTTTCGATGACGTGCCCGAAGCCCGCCACATTCAGGCTGAAGAACCCTTGGGTGTTTTCGCGCCGACGGATCTCTTCGATCCCTTTGCCATCCCATCTTTCGACATCACCGATGCCCCTGGGCTCCGGGGCACCCCGCATTCCATTCAACCCATGGAAAACGATCCTCTGATCGTCCACGACCGTGTTACCGCGCCATCTTCCTCCATCAAGAAAATGGATTCCTATAGCACGCGTCAACTAGTGCTTGTACTTGTCAAGATCCTGCAACGCCACGGTGTCATCGGCGAGGAGGAAATTCAGCGCACCATCCAAGGGATGATTGAGACCGGCGAGATCAAGCCTGAGTGAGGCTGTGGGCTTTAGGCTCTAGGCTGTGGGGAATTTGAAGCGGCCAACGGCCGTTCTTCCTACAGCCTACGGCCTA
>JANOLT010000276.1:0-1669 GCA_031419915.1 Holophagaceae bacterium | reverse complement strand
CTATCGGTATCCCTTCATGCAAGGCGAATAGCCGCATCGAAGACAACGGCCACAATGAGACACTCTATGATTCGAAAGTCCGAACACGAGGTGCCCCATGTCCGACAAGAAAACCACGCCGCTGTTTCCGCTCCGCAAGGGCCGCCACTCCCGCCAGGCCCATGTGGATCTGCCAGAAGGCACTTTTGAAGAAGAGCATGCGAGGCAGGGTTTCTTCGGGAAGACCACCCACCTCTACCGCCTGCATCCGCCCACTGCGTGGACCCGCATCGAGGGTCCGCTCACGCCCCACAGCTACGACCTGAACAACATCTTTCCCGTGGACCCCGCCGTGGAAGGCGATGCGCTGTTGCAGCAGGCCCGGGCGGGAGCATTGCTGGAATCCATGTTCGGCTCGCAGGAACTTGCCTTCGCGCCGGATTGCTTCCTACACAACAAAGATGTGGCGTTGCACTACGTCGCGCCCAAGGCCATGGACTTCTTCTACCGCAACGCCGATGGAGATGATGTCTTCTACATCCAGACCGGCGGCGGAAAATTCGAAAGCGACTTCGGGAATCTGGATTACGAGAAAGGCGATTACCTCGTCATTCCCCGGGGCACCACGTACCGGTTCCGTCCCCACGATGAGGTGCAGCGCTATCTGTTGATCGAGTCCTTCAGCGAAATCACGCTGCCGGATCGTGGGATGCTCGGCCCCAACGCGCTCATCGATCCCGCCATGATCGACACGCCGGAATTGGCAGAATACACCGAAGATGCAAGCCGCGAGTGGGCTGTCCACATCAAGCGCGAGAACCAGATCACGAAGGTGTTCTACCCCTTCAACCCACTGGATGCAGTGGGCTGGAAAGGCGATCTCACCGTGTGGCGCATCAACGTGAAGGACATCCGCCCGGTGATGAGCCACCGCTATCACCTGCCGCCGAGCGTGCACACCACGTTCATGGCACAGAATTTCGTCATCTGCTCCTTCCTGCCCCGCCCCTTCGAGGAAGAAGCAGGCGCCATGCGCGTGCCCTTCTTCCACCGGAATATTGATTACGACGAGGTGCTTTTTTACTCCGATGGTCATTTCTTCAGCCGCGATGGCATCGGTAAGGGCATGGTCACCTGGCATCCTCAAGGGATCCATCACGGGCCGCACCCCAAGGCCATCCCCTTGAGCCATACCAAGGACCGCACGGATGAAGTGGCCGTCATGGTGGACACCTATCGTCCCCTGAAGGCCACGCCCGCCGCAGAGCTGGTGGAGAATCAAGATTATTGGGCATCCTGGAAGTAGTCCCAAGTCCCAAGGTTCAAACTGGTGAAGGATGTTATTGGGGGGTTCTTCCTACCCCCAGCGCATTGTGCATACGAAGACCGATGGCGATGCCGGCCCGACGCTAGTTCCATCCACGGATTGATCACCTGGTCAGCACTGCAACCGCAGCCCTACCAGGCGCCATGCCTCGGCCATGTTCTCGCTGCGAACAGCCTTCGCGATGGCAATTTCCAGATCCGTCGCGTCTTCCGCATCGCCAGGTTGCGAAGACATCCCAGAGAGATCAGGCAATTCAGCGGTGTTGGCAAGCCGTCCCAGGTCATTCCCGCTGAGGATGTGGCTGGATTTCAGCACCTCGGGCAACTGGTCGTAGCCGATGGGTTTCCCGGATGGTTTGGCCAC
>JANOLT010000275.1:0-19974 GCA_031419915.1 Holophagaceae bacterium | reverse complement strand
CCTGGATCTTGGCCATCTTCGCCAGAGGCGGGTATTGCAAGATCGGTGGTTGATACCGGAGCGTAACTTGGCTGAAGTCCACTTCCAGGACCTTGCCAGTGCCGCCCACAACGCCACCCACGACGCCCCCAATCACACCGCCGATCACACCGCCGACTTGGCCGGCAGGACCGCTACTCACCACGGATGACCGATCTTCCTTGGGAAGTTCCTTTGGCGTCTCGGGCACGATATCCTGTCTGGGATCTATCGGTTTCTCTTCCTTGGCTTCAACCCGGGAAACGGGAGCCGCGGGAGGCGGTGGAGGTGGTGGCGGCGGCGGCGGCGGCGGTTCCACGTCTGCCGGATCCAGCATCACGTCGGCAATGGACTTGATGGCCTTCTGCCCGACTTCGGTCTGGGAAGCCAGATAGAACGCGCCCCCGCCGAAGAATGCATAAGTAAGAAGGGTTAGGGGGATGGTCACTCGCGGATTGGCCCGCTGGACTGCGGTATTGCCAGCGGACAGCGAGGATTTGTAGACCGCATCCTCCAGCGTCTCCGGCTTTTGGGCCGACGCGGACGCAGGTTTGGGATCTTTGCTCATGCGGCTCCCTGAAAAGGTCCCTAGTGAAAAAGGAATGAAGCCGGATCCGCAAAAAAAAGCAGATTCGGCTTCGTTTGATTAAGGATAAAGATCTGGGACAGGCCCGAAGGCTAAGATGACAAGTAGAGTCCTTCCCGTCAAGGACGAAATTCTACGAAATTCCGCACCACCGTTACATCTGGCGATTGTTCAATTTCCATGACAAGAGCCCCCTCGAACGTCATGAACTCATGACTTTCGAGGCTCTATTACAAGGTTGTGTCACCCCTATGTCACCAAACGCTCATTTTGCTTTTTCCGCCGAAATGACTCCGGCTCCTAACAAAGGGGCGAATGCCCGGGCAGGAAGGTTTCAAACTTCTCACGGCGAGGTGCTCACCCCGGCATTCATGCCCGTGGGAACGCAAGGAACGGTGAAGAGCATCACGCCCATGCAGCTCCGCGAAATCGGGCCGCAGGTCATTCTTGGCAACACCTATCACTTGAGTTTGAGGCCTGGAGATGAGCTGGTGGCGCGGCTCGGTGGACTTCACGCATTCATGGGATGGAATGGCCCCATCCTCACGGACAGTGGCGGCTTTCAGGTTTTTTCGCTCTCCTCCATGAGAAAGATCAATGAAGAAGGCGTCGCCTTTCAAAGCCATATCGACGGATCCAGTCATTTCCTCAGCCCCGAACGCGCCATGGAGATCCAGCGCAATCTGGGTTCTGACATCGTCATGGCATTGGATGAATGTCCGCCGGGCGGCCTGGATCGCGAACCGCTGGAACAGAGCATGGCGCGCACCACGCGATGGTTGCGGCGCTGCCGGGATTTCCCGCTGGGGGAGCATCAGGGCCTTTTTGCCATCAACCAAGGCAGCACGCATTTGGATCTGCGGCGGAATCATCTACAGCAGATCCTGGAGATTGATGCTGCGACGCCTTTTCAGGGTTTCGCCGTGGGCGGGCTCAGTGTGGGTGAACCCAAGGCGTTGATGAACGCGACCCTCGCGGAGTTCGTTCATGAATTGCCCTGGGACAGACCCCGCTATCTCATGGGCGTGGGTACGCCCGAAGACCTGCTGTTCGGCATCGAGCAAGGTGTTGACCTCTTCGATTGCGTACTGCCCACCCGTGAAGCCCGGCACGGCAGGCTGCTCACGTCCCGGGGCCGCCTCAATATCAAGAATGCCCGGCACCGCGAGGCGGATATCCCTGTGGATCCAGACTGCGACTGCTATACCTGCCGCACTTTCTCGCGGGCCTACCTGCATCATCTTTTAAGGGCGAGGGAGCTGTTGGCATTCACGCTCAACACGATCCACAACCTGAGCTACACTGTAGGGCTTACCCGCGCCGCGCGTCTAGCTCTGCTGGATGGCCGATTCCCGGCCTTTGCGTCCGCAGCGCGGGAGAGATGGACCACTGAGGAGCCCTGATGTTTGAATTCGCCTTGCTTCAAGCCGCCGCTGGCGGCCCCCCCGTTGCCATGCAGTTCCTGCTCTTCGGCGGCATGGCCGTGCTCTTCTACTTTCTGCTGATCCGGCCCCAGCAGAAGGCCCGCAAGGACATGGAAGCCCGCCTCTCCACCCTGAAGTGTGGCGACGAGGTGGTCCTGAGCTCCGGCCTGTACGCCACCATCGACCGGGTCGAAGAAAAAGTCATCTGGCTGAAGCTCGGCAATACGACCGTGAAGGCCAAGCGCCACGCGGTGGTGGCCCTGGCCTCGGAACCGGAGTCCAAGTCGGCTTCGCCGAATTGATTTCATAGCGCCAGGTTCGAAATTTTCATTTCCGAACTTCCGGCCCCTAAAAGTCTGATGCCTGTTTAAAGGAACTCAACCCGTGAGCAAACGGTCTCTCATCCGCCTAGTCTCGACGCTGCTGATCTGCGTGGCTTGCGGCTACTTTTTCATCCCATTTTCCAAGGTTAAGCTGGGCTTGGATCTTCGCGGCGGTGTGCATTTCGAGCTGGAAGTCCAGGGCCATGAAGCCCTGGAAGCCGATCTCCGGGACACCCGTGACAGGATTTCGGAGCGGGTCCAGGAAAAGGCCATCACCGGTATCACCGTGAAGTCCGACACAACCTCGGTTCGCGTGGAGGGTGTTACGACCGAAAACCAGTCGGCCGTCACCAAGATCCTGGCCAACTTCGGCGGCTATGCCGTAACCGAGCAGGGCTCCGCGCGGATCCTCACGCAAAAGGATTTCCACCAGAAATCCCTGAAGGACGATGCCAACAAGCGCGCCCAACAGATCATCGAAAACCGCATCAATCAATTCGGCGTGGCGGAACCCGAGATCACTCCCAGCGGCGCCGAAGGCAATCGGATAATCGTGGAACTGCCGGGCGTGGGAGAAGCCGAACGCGAACGCATCAAGGGCCTGCTCTCGACGCCAGGTCGCTTGGAGGTCCGCTTCCTTTCCAAAAGGCAGCCCAATCAGATTCCCGTGAAGACTGAAGCCGAGGCACTTGCCTTGCTCGGCGGGCAATTACCCGAGGGCGCGGAATTATTCCCGGAGCTCGAGGAAGAATCCACAGTAGTCACCAATCAGACGAAGGCTGCCATCCGCGCCGCCAAGCCCGGCGAGAAAAAAATCGATAACATCCGGCAGTGGGTGCTGTTGGAGAGCAAGGTCTACTACGAAGGCGGCGCCATCACCGACGCGAGCCGCTCCCAGGACCAATTCAACTCCAATACCGTGAACTTCACCCTGAATCGCGAAGGGGCCGATGCCAACGCCAAGCTCACGGAAATCGCATCCAACGAAGGCCGCCAGTTCGCCTTCTTGTTGGACCGCAAGGTCATCAGCGTTCTGCGTTCGGAACAGAAAATCATCGGAAGCGGTGTTGAGATCAAGGGCAACTTTACCCAGCAGCAGGCCGACGATCTTTCCATGAAACTGAAGAGCGGCTCCCTGCGCGCGTCCATGAAGTTCCTGGAAGAACAGTCCATAGGACCAAGCCTTGGCGCTGACTCCATCAAGAACGGCATCACCGCGGCGGTCATCGGATTCGGCGCGATCATCATCTTCATGGTGCTCTGGTACAAGTGGTCGGGCCTGAACGCCATCGTGGCCCTCACCGTGAATCTGATCGTGATGCTCGGGCTGTTGGGCTCCTTCCAGGCCACCATCACCCTGCCGGGCATCGCGGGATTTGCCCTGACCCTGGGCATGGCGGTGGACGCCAACATCCTCATCTTCGAGCGCATCCGCGAGGAACTGGCCGCGGGCAAGAGTGTGTCCGGCGCCATCCAGGCGGGCTTCGACAGGGTCTTCTGGACCATCGTGGACACCCACGTGACCCAGCTTTTCGCGGCGCTTCTGCTCTTCATCTTCGGCACCGGCCCAGTGAAGGGCTTCGCCGTGTCCCTGACCGTGGGCGTGGTGGCTTCGCTCTTCACTTCGATCTACGTGAGCCGCTTCATCTATGACTGGATACTCGAACGGCATCCGGGCACCAAGACTCTTTCGGTCTAAGAGACCAGCTGGTATCTCTCAGGAAAAACAATGCACATATTTGAAAAACTCCCTCACTTCGACTTCATGAAATGGAAGGGCGTGGCCCTGACCATCTCATGGGGCATCATCCTGATTTGCCTCCTTCTGGCCCGGCCATGGAGCAGTAATAGTCGCGTCAAGGTGGGCATGCAGTTCACCGGCGGCATTGACATGATGGTGCGCTTCACCATTCCCATGGAAGCCGACCAGATTCGGAAAGCGCTTCAACAGGGAGGCATCAACGACGCGGCCCTGGTGAGCTACTCATCTCCCGCTGGTACCGAGGATTACTCCATCAAGGTGAAGGCCACGCAGGGTCAGGACTCCAAGGATTCCACGATCCAGATCAACAAGATCAAGGATGTGCTCAAGAAGCTGGATCCCCAAAGCAAGACCGACCCGCGTCACGATCTCAACACTGAATCGTCCCTGGCCCTGTCAGGAAAGTGGTACGACGCGAACCTGCTGGGCCTTGCGGGGGATGAGCAGTCAAAACGCGCCACCTACGATGGGTGGGCGGGAAGGGTGACGGCAGCCAGGGACATCAAGGGCTCGATCTCGAACTACAACGAGCTGCCCTCCGGCTTGCCCGCGCCACTGACAGAAATGCTTCAGAAGGAATTCCGCCTGGGCCACATGACCGTTCGCAAGAACGAGAGCTTTTCGCCCTCAATCTCCGGAGAATGGACCACCAAAACCCTGAAAGCCGTGTTCTGGGCCACTGTGGCGATCCTGTTCTACGTCATGTTCCGCTTCACCATGAGCTTTGCGGTGGGCGGCATTGTGGCCCTGATCCACGATGTGCTCATGGCGCTCGGTCTATTCGTGCTTTTCGGGTATGAATTCTCGGTGCCCGTGGTGGCGAGCTTCCTCATCCTGATGGGCTATTCCATGGCCGACACCATCGTTGTGTTCGACCGCATCCGCGAGAACAGCCACAAGCCCGAGTACCGCCGCGTACCCATCGCGAAATTGATCAACGACTCCATCAATCAGACCCTTTCCCGTACGATTCTCACCTCCATGTCGGTGCTCTTCGTGGCCTTCTGCCTACTCGTCTTCGGTGGTCCAGCTCTTCGTGACCTGAGCTTTCCCATTTTCGTGGGCGTCATCACCGGCACCTACTCGTCCATCTACATCGCCGCCCCCGTGGTGGTGTATTGGGATCGCTGGTTCGGCGGCAAGGACAAGATCAAACAGCACGCATGAGGCGAAGCTGTTTTGAAGAGTTTTTTAACCGCGAAAGACGCGAAATAACGCGAAAGGGTTTTTTAGTCGCGAAGGACGCGAATTAACGCGAATGTGTTTGATTCGCGTATTTTCGCGACTTTAGCGGTTCCGTATTGAATAAAACCTGGCATCAGCTTTCGAAGCTGAGCCACCCCGCCCGACCCGGCACCTCATGGCGAGTCATCTCCTTCGCGGGCGGGTTGGCGGCTTTCAGTTCCGGGAGCCAGTCGGCGTGGGTGCGGGCGCGCACTTCGCGATCCCGCAGGCCTTGCAGGAACGCATCAAAGGCCCCGCGCAGCATCCCACCTTCCACTTCGGTGTGCAGCGCATACACGTTCAGGGCGTCCTCGCGAATCAGGGACCAGACCCGTTCATTCACGTCCCGTTCGCTCATGCCATCGAGTCCGTAGAGTTCATCCAGCGTCGGTAGCGTGGTGGGGACTTGCAGTGTCGTCAGAATCTTGCCCTTCACGATGGGATAGAAAGGCGCAACACCACGGCAGTCCCCGGCGTAGTCGAGACAGTATTGCTCCTGCAATTCCAGCGTGGTGTCATTGCTGCGCCAGGCCGGACTCACGGCACCCTTGGCCTTGCACCCGAAGATGCTTTCGAATGCTTCGTGGCTGCGGTCGTACCAGTCTTGCAGCCACTCCCGGGATTTTCGGTCCAGCAGGTCGTGATACTGCACATGGTCCCATGCGTGGATGCCCACCTCGTGTCCGGCTTCCCGCGCGGATCGCATCTGCTCCGCAGCCTGTTTGTGGATGATCGGGGCTGGAAGCAGGACGCCATACATCAGAGTTTTCAGGCCGTACATCTGAGGCGCCTTGGTGCGCCGCATTTTTGCGAGAAAGCCCTTTCGGAATACGCGGCGAAGGGCCTTCCCACTATTGTCGGGTCCGAAGCTGAAAAAAAAGCTGGCCTGCATCCGGTGCTTGTCCAGCAAGCGCAGCAGCGTGGGAATCCCCTTGAGAGAACCCGAAAGCGTGTCTACATCCACTCGCAAAGAAATGGTTTTCAAGTTCTGCCTCAATCCAGTTCCTCGGGCTCCCGCAGGCTTTGAGAACGATCCGTGCGGCGGTCCTGGATGAAGTGGCGCAGGGCATCCTGGCCCTCTCCGGGCTGCCCCCAAAACACCACGCCAGCCCGCGTCGGAAGGGGATCACCTTCCATGTGCATAAGGTGGCGGATCTCGCCGTGGCAACTGAACAACGCGCCCCCGGGAAGGGTGGTTTGCACTTGGACCTTTTGCCGCAAGGGAAGATTTGCCGATGCCGGAAGCGCAAGACCCATCCCTGTCTCGGTGAGGTTCAACACTTTCACTTCCCAGGTTTGGTCAAGGGCCTTGAGGATACCCACCAGCGGCGCTTGATCCGCCGAGGCCATCCGCATATCCCGGCGGCGCTTCAGTTCGATGCCACGAGTGGGCCAGGCAATGCGGAGGACTGGGGGAATCATCGTGTCACCCTCGACCGCCACCAGGGGGGCCAACAACGGGCTGTCCAGGGACACCACCTGATCGCCCAGGATGATGGAGAGCGCCACCATGGTTCCTTCCTCTGGCAACTGGTCGCGCCGCTTGGCACCCATCAGGTGCATGGCTACTCCGGGTTCGAGGCCGGCCAGATGCAGATCCCCCATCATGCGGTTGGTGCCCATGGCGCGCAGGCTCACGGAGGCCTTCAGATCTTTGGCCTCCCGAAGCAGGGTTTCCAGTTCTTCATCGCTGGGGAAAATCTGTTCGCTCATTTCAGTCCTCGAAATTAAGGGTCGTTACAGAATAATCACGTTATTTCGTCGCAACGGTTTATCGGCCAAGTTCCCTCATGGATGCGGTGAATCACTCCCTATATGCCGTAGGCAAGCCGCTCCGCAAGGTGTGCGTGAAGGCCAGCCTGCCGGATGGCCCGGGCCGCGCCCTTGTGGTCATAATCCAGGCGATGCAGCCTCAGACGGCGTTTGGAAGGGTCGAAGGTCATGAAGGAAAGACGCGGATCCCGGTCCCTCGGCTGGCCCACGGAGCCTGGATTCACCAGGTAGCGGCAGTCCTTGCGGAGGTTGAACCACTCGCCGTTCTGGAAGGTGATCCAGGCGAGATGATGGGCCTCTTCATCCAGCTCGAAACAGCCCGGCAGGTGCGTGTGGCCAAAAAAGCAAAGTTGCCCCTCGAAGCAATCGAAAGCCATGAGTGCATCCCGGGAATGCAGCAGGTAGGCGTCCTCATCCACGGGCGAGCCATGTGCTAGTACATAGCCCTCGCCCACCACCAATGGGCCGACGGGAAGGGTTTCCAGAAAGTGCAGATTCTCCCGGGAAAGCCGCTCGTGGGTCCATTCCGCCGAGCCCCGGGCCGGACCACTGAAGGTCAGGGCCGACTCCAGCCCCGCGCAGACCTTGTCATGGTTGCCCCGCACTCCGATGCGCGGCTTCAACTCCCGCACCAGGTCCAGCACCTGGTTGGGATGGGCCCCATAGCCCACCAGATCGCCCAGCAGCACAAAGCGATTTACCGCCCGCCGCTTGGCATACCGCAGCACCACCCGCAGCGCATGCAGGTTGGAATGCAGGTCGGAAAGGATGATGTCCATGGGCAAGTTGATCAGTCTAGCTCGACTGCCGCCTTTTCTGCGATTTCATCCGCCCCATGGCCCAAGGGCAGCATCATCGGGAGCCCGCACCAGTCGTGCATGCGAGTCCGATGCCGCCGCATAAATTCATCACGGTCTTTTGCCAGGGGTCGGGTGGGATCAGCCGCAATGCGTGACCAGCAGACTTCAGGCGTCTCCGCGATCCAGAGCACGGCAAAGCCCGAAGCGTTCAGGGCATCACGGATCTCCGGGCTCGCCCAGGCCCCACCGCCCAAAGCCATCACCGATGGTTTGTCGAGATTCGAGCGCAGGGCCTCAACTTCGAGACGTCGGAATTCAGCCTCGCCATGGGCCTTGAAAATGTCTGTGATGGATCGGCCCGTTTTTTCTTCGACGAGTGCGTCCAGATCCAGCACCGGAAGCCCCAGACGCGGCCCCAACGCAGCTGCAATTGTGGATTTACCAGCGCCAGTACTGCCGACTAATGCGATGCCTTGGCCGCGTCGGAATGGGGGTCTCGCCCTCCACCGTGCGACTTGAGCCGCCCAGGCTAGGCCGGACGGATCACTGGGATTTGTCCGGTCCAGTTCACTGATCACCGCCACACATTCCGCACCCGCGGTGAAAACATCATCAAAGTCGTCCCTGCCTATCCCCCCGATGGCGATGGGGGTGATGCCCCGCGATCGCAACGCCACGCATCCCCTGCGAAGACCCTCAATGCCGATGGGAGTCTCATGATCCGGCTTAGTGCCCGTGGCACGGAAAGGCCCTACTCCAGCGTGATCGCAGGCCGCGTCCACCATAGACCACTCTGATTCATCGTGGGTCGAGGTGCCGATATGAACCCGTTCCAGGCCTGGCAGCTTTCGGGCTTCTGAGGGCGGCAAGTCCGTCTGGCCAAGATGCAGGCCCCAGGGCGCAAGTTCCTCCTGCGCCACCAACACCGCCAAATCCGCACGATCATTCACGCAGATCAGTGGCCAGCCGCCATTATTGAAGGATTGCCGCAGCGCGGTGCGCAGTTCATCGTATTGCGCTATTGCGTCCAGCGGCTTGCCCCGGAACTGTACGAGGGGGAATCCCGCTTCGCCAAAAGCCTTAACCTGCTGGATGAGCGAGGCATCTCGGCGTGAGTCGGTAAGGGGGTAGATGGGGGGAAGGTTCATGTCAACGCCAGCCCCTTGATGAGACCGTTGAGATTCATTTTCCGTTTGGTAGTACGAAATGAAATTCTGATTACGTTTGGTTTCATCTTGCAAATGGTGTTCTCAACTCAGCCATGGAATACCTTCCGCAGGCCCCCGAGGAACCCGCCCTCCTTTATCGCCAGGGCCTCCATCTCCCCGGCGTCCAGCCATACGCCGCCGCAGGCCTCGCAGCGGTCTACCCGCTGCTCGCGGTAGGTGATCTCGGACAGCTCCGCGCCACATTTCGGGCAGCGCATCGGCTTCATCCGCTCCTCCTGTTCCTGCGCCAGGATCTGGGCCGCTTTCTCCTGGACTGCTTTTCGCTTCCTCTCTATCTCCTGCTTGGCGAAGAAGGTTTCCTCTTGGGTGGTGGGCTTGATCGGCATGGTTTCGCCTTATGTGAAAGGGCCTCGTCGGCCCAAATGGTATCAGGTGAAGCGTGCGAGGATTCCCTTGGTGGCCAGGACGAGGGCCTCGCCGATGATGATTAGGAGCGCGGTGTAGCCCCCTGATAAGGCCATCCCCAGCCAGCTGAAGAGGCTCTTCCGGACCACGAGGCCGGTGCCCACCAAGCCCATGGAGAGGGCCGGGATCGTGTTGCTGAAAGGGACGATGGCGAGGGGAAGCAGCATAATCAAGCTGCTCCACGCCACCGTCAGGCCCGCGAAGAGCATGGGGAATCGGGGCGAAGGCAAACGGAGCAGTGGCTGGCAGCGCGCCTGGATCCAGAGGGACAACTTGGGGCCCAGCGTCGAGGATGCTATCCAGGACTGGACCCTGTCCGGCATCCAGGGCACGCGCCTGCCCATGGCGAGTTGGACCCCCAGAGTGAGGCCGGCGAACCCGGCGAGAGGAGCCGTTATCGTGCCGATCCCCGGGACCAGCGCGGGGGCCGCGAGCATCAGCAGGAGCGCGCCGTAGGTGTCGCGGCAGATTGGAAGGACCTGGGACGTCGTCATGGTGCGGCTTCTTCCGCGGGATCGGGGCCTTGGGGAGTAAAGAGAGTGCAGGCCGAGCAGCAGAAACGTCTTCAAGCGGTTCACGGGATCCACCTCAGTTGAAGGCGCGGTCGAAGGAGCGGTCCAAGGCCCGGCCCAGCCGTTTCGTGGCGGAATCTATGGCCGAGTAGAGATCGCCGGCTACGGCCTCGACCACCTGGAGGGGAAGGCCGCGGAGGACGGCCTCGATGCGGCAGCGTTTGTCGATGCCTCCCATGGGCCCGTTCTCGTCGCTCATGCGCACGACGACCCGTTGGACGCCATCCGCCCTGCGGGAGAGGGCAATCCTCAATCTTCTCCCGACATGTTCCCGGAGTGCCTCGGTTGTGCTGAACCCGGCGCTCCTGATCTCGATCCTCATCTCTTCCATCTCCATTGTGCTCAAGGGCGCAGGAAGTAAGGATGGGGCGCCTGGACAATTCCATCTAATTTATAATTTGTAATAAAACTATTTGTTTTTTGAATATAATTCAATCCATGGAATGGCTGAACTACCACCACCTCTTCTACTTCTGGACCGTGGCGCGGGAGGGGACGGTGACCGCGGCGGCGGAGGCTCTCCGGGTCTCCCAGCCCGCCCTGAGCACCCAGATCCGGATGCTCGAGGAGAACCTCCGGGAGAAACTCTTCCGGCGCTCCGGCCGCAGGCTGGCGCTCACGGAGGCTGGGCGCGTCGCCTTCCGCTACGCGGACGAGATATTCACCCTCGGAAAGGAGTTCCAGAGCGAGCTGAAGGGCCGCCCCACGGGCCGTCCCCTGCGTCTGGTGGTCGGGATCTCCGACGTCCTTCCCAAACTCATGGTCCACCGGCTCCTGCGTCCGGCCCTCGATCTGCCGGAAGCCCTCCGCCTGAGCTGCCGGGAGAGCAGTCTTCCCCATTTGCTGGGGGCGCTTTTCTCCCACGAGCTGGACCTCGTGCTCTCCGATGCCCCCCATCCGGCGCGGGGCGGACCCAGGGCCTTCAACCACCTGCTTGGGGAATGCGGCCTGGAGTTCTTCGGGGCCCCTTCCCTCCTCCGAAGGCACCGCCGGGCCTTCCCCGCCTGCCTGGACGGCGCGCCGATCCTGCTTCCCTCGGAGGGTACCCGCCTGCGCCTGGCCCTGGAGCGGTGGTTCGATGAGAAGGGGATCCGTCCCGTGGTGGCCGGCGACTTCGACGATAGCGCGCTGCTGAAGACCTTCGGGGCCGAAGGCGAGGGTTTCTTCGCGGCCCCCTCCGCCATCGCCGCGGACCTGGAAGGGACCTACAAGGTGAAGCGCCTCGGCATCGCCGACGGCCTCGTGGAGCGCATCTTCGCTGTCTCCACGGAACGAAAGCTTGTGCATCCCGCAGTCCTGGCCATCCTGAAGTCCGCCAAAGAGGAAGTGTTCGTCTGAAGATTCGGGGCAGCGCCGGTCTTGTTACCGTCTGCCCGAAGCTCTTTCCCTACCCTCCGCGTAGTGATTTTCCATCACGCCGCGGCTTCCTCCTCAAACTGCAGCCGCACGAGCTTGGCGTAATGGCCGTCGAGGTCCATAAGGGTGCCGTGGGTGCCGCGCTCGATGATGCGGCCCTGGTCCATGACCCAGATCTCGTCGGCCTCCTTGATGGTGCTCAGGCGGTGAGCGATGGTGAAGGTGGTCAGGCGATGGCTCACGTGTTCGATGACCGACTGGATCTTGGCCTCGGTCTCGGAATCAATGTTGGCGGTGGCTTCGTCCAGCAGCAGGAGTTCCGGTTCCAGGTAAAGCATCCGCGCGAAGGCCAGCAGCTGCCGCTCGCCGGCGCTGAGCTTCTGGCCACGCTCGCCGACTTGCGTTTCGAGCCCCATCGGAAGGCGGCCCACAAGGTCCTTCAGTTGGCTCTGTTCCAGCACCGAAGCGAGGCGCTGATCATCGCGTTGCCTTCCCATGACGATGTTGTCTTCAAGCGTGCCAGAGAAAACAAAAACATCCTGGAGCACCAGGCCGAAAAGCGAACGATGGCCGAGGAGCTTCAGTTCCCGCACATCCACACCATCCACCGTTATTTTTCCCGCGCTCACATCGTAGAACCGCATGAGCAGATTGATGAGCGTGCTCTTGCCCGCGCCGGTGTGACCGACTACCGCGATGCGACGACCTTTGGGGATGGCGCCGCTCAATTCATTCACGACGCTACGGCCGCCTTCCTCGTAGGAGAAGGAAACATTTTCGAAACGGATCTCTCCTTCAAATTTCACGGGCCGCGCCGCATCAGCCTCATGGATCTCATCCCGATTGTCCAGCAGCACAAAGATGCGCTCGCTGGACGCCATGGCCGTCTGCATCACGTTATAGCGTTCGGCCAATTCGCGTATGGGCCGGAAGAAGCGCCCCGAGATTTGCACGAACGCGAAGAGCAGGCCCCAGGTGAGGGTGCCCATTTCGAGCTTGATGCCGCCGTAGTAGATGATGGCCGCCAGGGTGGCGGAGGTGATGAACTCCACCACCGGAAAGAACACTGCGTACGCAAAGATCGTGCGCAAGAACGCGTCCAGGTAGCTGCGATTAAGCTGCTTGAATCCCGCGTTGCTGTCCGCTTCGCGGGCGTTCATCTGCACCAGGCTGATGCCCGAGAGCTGCTCTTGGAGATAGGACTGGATGGCGGCGTAGCGGCCTTGGGTTTCGCGGAAGGCTTCGCCGGCCTTGCGACGGAAGATTTCCGTGGCCATCAGCAGCGGCGGCATGATGGCCAGCGCCACCACCGCCAGGCCAGCGTTCTGGCTGAACATCCAGATGACAATGGCCAGCAGGGACATGGCATCCCCCACGATGGCCACGAAGCCCGATGAAAACATTTCGTTAAGGTTCTGCACGTCGCTCGTGACGCGGGTCATGAGTCTTCCTACCGGGTTCCGATGGAAGAAATGCGTGGACCGGTTCATCAAATGAGCGAACAGCTCCATCCGCAGATCCAGCATGGCCCGCTGCCCCACCCAGGCCAGCAGCACGAAGCGGCCCATCTGCACGATGAAGCCCACCGCGAGCACGCCCATGAAGCCCGCCACCAGGGGCCCGGTGCCCTGCATGGAGCCGGTCTCCATGAATCGGTTGATGAGCCAAAGAGTGAATTGGGCTGGCATCACCTCCAGCACGGCCCCAGCGATCATCAGCCCCAGCAAGCCAAGAAGCCCCACCCAGTAGGGTTTCAGATACTTCAGGAGACGGATCAGCAGCGTGTGACGCAGGCCACGCCCCGAAACCTGGTCACTCTGAAAAAAAGGCTCGCCCTTGAAGGCCATGGAGCAATTCTCCCATGGATGACGGCAAGACCACGCCGCTCCATGATGAAATGGTTAGATGCCGTGGAGAATTCGCATGAATCGCGTATCAAAATCATTTCTCGCAACTGTTTCTGCTGTCCTGATTCTTGGCGCCCAAACTCCCGCCACCCACTCCTTGGCCGAAACCCGCATGAAACGCGAAGTCGCAATTCTTGCCGCGCCTTCAATGGAAGGTCGGGGAAACGGCAGCAAGGGACTCGACCATGCCGCAGATCACGTGGAGCGGTACTACCGGACTCTGGGAATCAAAACCCAGCGGCAGACCTATGCATACCTAACGGGTGTGGAGGTGAAAGAAGGCAAGGCATTCCTTGGGAAAGGAGATAGTCAGCAGCCGCCCCTCCACTGGGGCAAAGACATCGAGGCATACAGTTTCAGCGGCAATGGAACTTTCAATTCCAAGGCCTTGGTCTTCATGGGGTATGGAATACAAGTGGGCGCCTACAACGATTTCAACGGCGTGGATTTCACCGGCAAGGTGGTTATCATCGGGCGCGATTTGCCGGATATCCCAGCCTTCGCATCCTTGAGCGTCGAAGAGAAAAGCCTGCGCGGAAGACTGCGCCGCTTCGAGACCGCTCGCATCGGTGGCTTGATCCTGCTGGAGGAAGGCGATGCCGCGCGACCCCTCAAGCTGAATTCCGAACTTGCAATCTTCCCTTTTCCGGTACTCAGCATGACGGCCGGAGCCCTAGAGCCGGTCTGCGGTGACTTGAAGGACCGCCTGAAAAAGATCCGCGAAACAGGCCAGCCGCAGAGCCAGGACTTCGTGTGGGCGCCTTGGTCCTTCATGGGATTGACCCTTGAGCTTGAGCGCAAGAAAACGGATGTGCCCAACCTCATCGCGACTATCCCCGGGCGCGATCCAAAACTGAAAGCTGAAGTCATCGTCCTGGGCGCTCACATGGACCACCTGGGACGCGGAGAGCGGCACAGCCTGGGCGGTGAATCCGCCAAGGGCCAGTTCCATGCGGGCGCCGATGACAATGCCTCAGGAACCGCACTGCTCATGGAGTTGGCCCTGCAACTGAAATCCGCAAAGCCCAAGCGAACCATTCTGTTGGCCCATTTTTCAGGCGAAGAAGAAGGCTTGCTGGGATCAGCCCACTGGATCAAGCACCCCACGGTTCCAATTCAAAGTGTGAAAGCGATGCTGAATTTCGACATGGTGGGTCGCATGGATCCGAAGAAGCCAAACCTGCTACTGGGCGGCCTGGGCGCGCCAAAGGCAGCGCTGGAACACGCGAAATCATTGGCTCCGGCGGGGCTCTCCATCGGCGGTGATCTGGGTGCTGCCGCGGGAGCTTCGGATCATCTCAGCTTCGCCCTGGCGAAAATCCCCACCTTTTTCTTCTTCACGGGGCTCCACGCCGATTACCACAAGCCATCGGACACAGCGGACAAGATCAACGGCGCGGGGATGGTCATGGTGGCGAACTACGCGCGATCGGTCACATTGGATCTCGCCAACGCCACGCAGGTGCCGATCTTTGATCCCGAAACCGCCAAGCTCCCAAGCGGGCTAGGCGCGGCCGGGATGAAAGTGAACTTTGGCGTCATCCCTGACTACGCAGAGCACACCGATGGATTCCACATCAACGGCACAATGCCAGGCTCATCGGCCGAAGCCGTCGGTCTGAAATCCGGTGACATCATCGTGATGTTCGGAACGCGTCCGGTGAAGACCATCTATGACTACATGGATGCGCTGGCAGCGGGAAAGGCCGGAGACAGCGTGGTCGTGAAATGGCTGCGCGATGGCAAGCCCATGGAAGGCCAAGCGGTACTCAAAGCGAGAGAATGAACAAATGAAACTCAAGCTTCCTGAAGGTTTCCCCACCGAGGTCCTCGTCGCCGAGGCTCCTGTGGAAGCCTTTTTCCCGGATCAGCGATGGGTGCTGTTGGGTGATGAATCCGTTAAGGAATTCTGGACCTTTGCGGAACTGCCGGAGCCCGCGGGCAGCCTTTGGATCAAGACATCGGAAGCCACCAAACGGCTGGACACGCTGATCCCGATTCTGGAACATTGGGCCACCATTCCCCTGCACCGCGATGCAGTTCTGGTCGCCGTGGGTGGTGGCGTGCTCACGGACATGGCCGGTCTCGCCGCCAGTCTTTATCTGCGCGGCATCAAGTGGCATGCCTGGCCCACCACGCTGCTGGCCCAGGTGGATGCGGGTCTCGGAGGGAAAACGGCCGTCAATCTATCCGCCGGAAAGAATCTCGCGGGTGCCTTTCATGCGCCCAGCCGACTGGTGGCCTGTCGCAGCTTTCTGCGCACTCTGCCTGCCCGACAGAGGGAAGCGGGCCGTTGGGAGATGGTGAAAACCGCCGTGATGATTGGCGATTTCGCCTGGGCCGAAACCATTCTCGGCCATGATCTGCCACCCACAGAATTCATTCAGCGGACTCTGGCAATCAAAGCCGAAATCGTACATCGCGATCCAACCGAGCAGGGCGAAAGACGATTACTGAACCTGGGGCACACCCTGGGTCATGCACTGGAAGCCGCCAGCCACTTTCAACTGCTGCATGGCGAAGCCATAGGCCTGGGCCTTTTGGCGGCCTGCTTCCTGGCTGAAGAGAAGGGTCTGGCACCCTTCTCTGTGCCTTTTCTGCGGCGTCTCGCCAAAGCCTTGAAACCATTGGCCCCATTGGTCGCATCCTGGGAGGAGTGTAGGCCGTGGCTGCTGCGGGACAAGAAAGCCATCCACGGCTCTCTGTCTTCGCCGGAGCTACACTGCATTCTCCCGCTTCCATCTGAGCGGGCCAGGCAGATGGCCCTTGAATCCGATGCCTGGGCCACACCCCACCGCCGCCTTCTCGCAAGTCTCAGCTAAGGATTTTCGTGCGCCGCTTTGCCGCCTTTCCGATCGCCATCCTATTGCTCCAATCTGTTCCCGTCATTGCACAGGCGCAGGCCCCGCAGGAGGACCCCCGCGCCATGATGCTGCAGGCCAGGGCCAAGCAGCGGCGGGGCGGCGGTGACGATCCCCAAGGCGCCGTCAATATTTACAAACGCGTAATCGCCTTGGTCCCACAAAGCGCCGAAGCCCATCTCAGACTTTCAGAATCCATCGAGGAAACGGGTGACATGAACGGAGCGGTGGCTCCGGTACGGAAAGCTCTCGAACTCGAACCCAGGAATGCCGAAGCCGCAGGGCACTTGGGTTTATTGCAGTATCGCCGGGCCATGGCATCGTCCCCGGCTCTTCCGGAATCCCGGGGCGATCTACAGAAAGCCACCGAATTGCTGCCCAATGATCCGGAAGTCTGGGCCCGTCTGGGCGAAGTCTCCGAATTACTGAAGGATTCCGAACTGGCCCTGCGTTCCTGGCTACAGGTGGGGCGGCTCCGGCCCTCCATCACCGTCGCGTGGGAGCGCGCGCTCATTCAGGCAAAATTCCTGGATCGCTACGAGGCCAGCCGTGAAGCGGCCATGGCGCTTTGTTCCGGAAAGAATCCCGATCCGCGTCACCTTCGAATGCTCGATGAATTGTCACGGGAACAAATCAAGCTCGGCTACCTGGCCCACGCCGAAGAAAGTTTTCGCCTGCTGAGCCGTCACCTACCCGAGTCGCCAGAGATCCTGGAAAACGTGGCGCTCATCCAGGTGCGAACCGCCCGTTTCGACGAAGCCCTGCTGAGCCTGCAGCAGGCGGAAAAACTGAAACCTTCGGATCGCATCTCGTTCAACCTCGCCCTGACCTTCATGAACCTTGGGCGTTTCCACGAGGCACAGGCCCAGTGGAAGCGGTTGCTGCCGCACCTTGTGGGCAAGAATGATGAAACGATTTCTCAAGCGAATGCGCGGATTCTCTACGCCAATTGTCTGTTGCTCCAGGGTCGCGGGTCCGAAGCCCTGCCGCTGATCAACGCCTGGCGCCTGACCAGTGATAGGGATACTGGAGAACTGGCGATGCTGCGCGCCGAGGCGCTGATGGCGCGAGAGGACTGGAAAGGCACCCGCGCCGCGCTGAAAGAAGGCATCGTCAAGTTCCCAAAAATGCCGCTCTTCATCCGGGCCGCGGCTCTGCCCAAAAATATTTTCAATGAAAGCTTCTTTTCCAAGAAGGAATCCAGAGGCGCGCTAAGGCAGCTCTATTACGAAGGCATTGCCAACGCCTTCGCGGAATTCCGTCAATGGGACCGCTGCCTCGAATACGCTGGCAAGGCCCGGAACGCGTCCAAGCAGCGGGAGATCGAATTGTTGCTGCTCCAGTCCAACGCGCTCGATCAACTGGGCCGCGCCGAAGAAGCCCTGAAAGTCCTGCGTGAAGCCCAAAAAGTGGATCCCACCAACAGCACGTTGCAGAACAATCTGGGCTATCTGCTGCTGGAGAAAGGTGGCGATCTCCAAGAGGCCTCGGATCTCATCGAAGCCGCTGTCAAACAGGATCCCCAGAATGGCTCCGTGATGGATTCCTGGGGCTGGGTGCTCTTCAAACAAGGCAAGTTCGAGGAATCCGAAAAGGCCCTTCGCAAGGCCTCGGAGTTGAATCCCTTCAGCCCCGATACCCGAATGCATCTGGGCGAAGTACTGCTGAAACTGAACCGCCCCGAGGAAACCGTGGAGCAGTGGGAACGCGCCCTAGCCTTCATCTTTCCGGACCGCGCCACATTGGACAAACGCCTTGCGACGCTTCGTGCCGACATCGCCAAGCGCAATGCTTTGGCCAAGGGACCCGCCCCCAATGATTCCGCCAAAGACTCAAAAAAAAATGAAGACAAGAACGATGAAAGCGAAGAGGACGGCCAGTGATTCCCTTAATGGTTTTTTTTCCTGCCGCCCAAGAAGCTCCTGCGCCAAAAATCGAGATCATCCGGGCCCAATACACTTGGGGCTATCTCGGCAATGATGGCGAGGGGAAAGGCACGCTGGCCGTCCTCGTGGATGCCACAACAGGCCATGTGGTGCTGGAGCTTCATGGACTGGGCGAACGGCTCATGCTGTTGGAAGGTGACCGCATCAAGGGCTATCGCGTGCAGATTCCACGGCAAAAACTCGACGAGACCGCGCCGAAACTAGATGAGCTTCCCTTGCCCTTCCTGCCGCAAATCAGCACACCGGAAGCCCTCCGCAATCTCATCACCAGCGGCACCGGCGCGGGCGTGAAAATCACCAAGAAAGACGCCAAAGGCCCCGTCAAACTCAAGTACCAAGGCAAAGACGACCGCGGAAAAGAAGTCCAGGTCTGGCTGCAACGAACGCGAATTGAGACAGGCGACTGATTCGGGATCACTTCGCCACTGGCTTGTCGGCCCTCATCCAAGCGCTGAGCACGAGATCCCCCAGAGCTTCGGCGCTTTGTTCCAGACGCTGCTTCACGATTTCACCCTGCTCGGCCCAGAAGATGGGCCAATAGGCGCCTTTCCGGCGAGTGCCGCGGCGATCGAGGCGATCGAGGCGATCGTTCGGCGTGGTGCGATCAGCTTCCTTGTCGCTGGCCAGCACTTTCGGCACCAGGGCGTAGGAATCCCGCAACCACTTCCAGGGGGCCCTCATCACATCTGGATCCACTTTCGCGGGGCGCACATTCAGGTTCGCCTCCACCACGTAGCGTTCCACCAGCCCCGTCTCCCAGCGGCTGTGGAGGCCCTTCTGGCCCGTCTCTTGGCCGTCGTGATTGCGGGTGCTGTGCAGGGGGACGTGGGCATCAGCGACGTAGTGGCCGAGGATAGCGGTGGCAAACGCGATCTTGTCCCTGTCGCCGCTCTGAAAAGCCTCCACCAAGTCCTTCCAGCGATCCTGAATCACCCAGGTCAACTGGCCGTTCTTGATGAAAGCCTTGCTGCCCACCTGCTGGATGGCCTGCTCAATATCCAGCGGCACTTTGTCGGCGCCGCCGTAAATTTCGGAATCGACGTAGTGTCGAGGGCCTTCCTTGCGGTCGTGAGCGCGCCAGGTATCAGGGTCCGAGGCGTGATCGCGGAGATAGTCCTCACGACCCGCGTAATACGCCTTCAATTCAGGCGGCAGTGTCTTCAGCATGGTGCCGTTGATGATGCGGTGGGCTTTGTCGCCCCAGGCGTGGAGCAGGCCAGGGCCGCAGAGCAGCAGGGTTATGAACGCGATCATTCGTGGCTTCACAAACACCTCAGCGCGGAAGAGTGCCGGTGCGTTCCCACCGGGTCCAGGTGAAAAAATGGCGGGCTCCATCCACGAAATTCATCACCACATCGCCAGGGCCAGCCGGCACCTTGGCTTGCTGATCATCATTCCCGCCTTCTCGGAAGCTCCACCATACGATGAAGGGCCGCCCCCGCAGCTGCTCGATGGGCACGAAGCCCCAGTAGCGGCTGTCGGCGGAGTTGTCGCGGTTGTCGCCCATGGCGAAGACGCGACCTTGGGGCACCGTGATGGGACCCAGGTTGTCCTTGAATCCGTTGGTCTGCGCGTGTCCCTGCATGTCCGCTTTGGCGATCTCTGGATCCAGGAAGGGCCAGATTCCCAGAGGAGGCTCGGGATCCAGGGGGCCCAGGTTGGCGCCCTCTAGCCATGGGCCTTTCACGGGGCCGTCATCCTGATTCAAAACGTGATGCTCAATCTCGCCGGTGATGAGCTTGTCATTCACGTATAGATTCTTGCGGCGCAGTTCCAGCTTGTCGCCGG
>JANOLT010000274.1:0-6114 GCA_031419915.1 Holophagaceae bacterium | reverse complement strand
GCCAAACCGGGCTCGCGCGGCTTCGCCGACAACCCCCAGATCGCACTGTCCACTGGACAGTGTTCCCGTTCGCGCTGTGCGCTCACGGATGGGGCCCCGTCCCCAAGGCTTGTCAACGTGAAGGGTGGCCGGTTTGTCCATGACTATCAAGCCTAACCCAGGTTCAGTGTCACGTCCTGCCAGGGCACTTCGTAAGGGGTCACTTTTTTCTCGATGCCTTTGAGTGTGACCGGGGCCATTTTTATCAGCGAATCCGTGCCAATGATCTCCGCGGTGCGGGGTCCCACCACGATCTGGCCGGCTTTGGCCACGCCGCTTTCCAGGCGTGAAGCCAAGTTCACGGTGGAGCCCATCACTGTGTAGTCCATGCGTTTTTCGCAGCCGATGTCTCCGGCAAAAGCTTCACCACTGTTGATGCCGATGCGCATCATCAGCTCGGGATACCCCTCAGGCCGATTCTCATTCATGAATTTCAGCGCTTCCTGCATGGCGATGGCGGTCTCAATCGCCAGCCGCGCATGGTTGGGCTCCGGCTGGGGCGCACCGAAAAAGGCCATGATGGCGTCGCCGATGTACTTGTCCAGGGTTCCCCCGCGAGTAAATATCTGCTCGGTCATGGCTTCGAAAATGCGGTTCAGGATGTTGGCGAGTTTGAGCGGTTCCATGCCTTCGCTCATGCGCGTAAAGCCGCTGATGTCGGCGAAGAGCACCGTGATTTCACTGCGCTGGGCCTGCAGAGCCAGGGACTCCAGGCTCTGACTGGACTTGAGGATCTGACCCACCACAGCCGGAGAGTGATAGCGCTCAAGGCGCTGGCGGAATCGCGTTTCGCGCTCGCGCTGGATGCCCACGGCGGCAAAGTTGGCCATGGCCGAAAGCAGATGTTCGTCTTCGCGCCGAAACCCACCCTTGCTGAGTGAAGACTCCAAATACACTACGCCCAGCGCCTGATCGTCCACGATGAGGGGCGCGCAAAGGGCCGACGTGATGCCGTGGATCTTGATGCTGTCGCCGGCGGCGAAGCGGGGATCAATGCGGGCGTCCGTCGTGAGTATGGTGACGCGATCTTTCATGGCCGTGCGGGCGATGGTGCGGCTGATGGGCGCGCTGTTGGCGCCAGGCTTCTCTTCCCAGACGTATTCCGGCAGCAGCTCGCCATCCTGCCCGCCCAGCAGGATGAAACCGCGCTGGCATGGGATCTGGGCCGTCACCAGGCTCATCACGGATTCCAGTAATTCCGCGAGATCCGAGGCCCTGAGCAGGGTTCCCGCCATGGAAGCCAGGCGCTGGAAAAGGGACGCCGCGCTGCTGGTGTTCTGATCGGCCTTGTGCTGCGCGAGCATCTTTTCCAGAGACGCGTGGGGCACCATGATGGAGCCCGAAGCATCAAAGGCCCTGTCCTCCAGGGAGATGCCGGGGCGGACGCTTTTGGGCGCTGCGAGAACATTCAGCGCATTCACGGCGTAGGAGCCAGTGCCAGTGGGACCGAACTTGGAGCTGCTCTGGCTGCTCTGGCTGCTCTGGCTGCTCTGGCTGCTCGATGGCGCGGGGTCCGCATCTCCCACCCACTGCACGGGCACTTCGCCCATCAAGATGATGTCCCCCTGTTTGAAGGGCGTGGGGCCATTCACCAGGACACTGTTCACGATGGTTCCGTTCAAGGAACGCAGATCCACCACGTGAGGCTTGCCATCCAGCAGAAAGAATCTGGAATGAACGCGGCTCACCCCAGTGGCCATGATGCGGATGGTGGCCGCGTCGCCACGACCGATGGTGACCCCTTCCTCGGTCAGATCGACCGGGTGCCGGATGCCCTCCACCAGCAACGTAATTTTCATGACCCTGCCCAGAAAACTGGTCCAAAGAGTAGCACAGGAGCGCGCCGGGCTTCAGTAGATCCGCGAATTTCCAGGAGGAAGACAGGCGTTCCCGCGCTATCCTGAATGGTTAGGCCGGAGTCCTGCATGCACACCTTGTCCACCACCGTGGGATTCATGTCCCTGGGATGTCCCAAGAACCTTGTGGATAGCGAGGTCATGCTGGGGCATTTGCGGCTCAAGGGCTATGTGATCACCAACCAGATGGATAAGGCCGATGTCCTGGTGGTGAACACCTGCGGATTCATTGACACTGCAAAGAAGGAAAGTGTTGACGCCATTCTTGAAGCCGCGGAAATGAAGAAAACCGGGGCCTGCAAAAAGCTCATCGTGGCGGGCTGCCTGGTGGAGCGCTACCGCGATGAACTGCTCGCCGATATTCCTGAAATAGACGCCTGCCTGGGTACCCGCGATATCGAGCAGATCGCCGAGATCATCGGCGCTGGAGACCAGGTTTTCGAGCCCGAGCAGAACCCCAACTATCTCTATGACGAGCACAGCCCTCGGCTGCTCACCACGCCCAAAGCCACGGCTTACTTGAAGATCAGCGAAGGCTGCGACCACACCTGCGCCTTCTGCATCATCCCGAAACTGCGGGGCGGCCAGCGCAGCCGGAGCATCGAGAGCGTCGTGGCCGAGGCGAAAAATCTCGTGGCCCAAGGCATTCTCGAAATCAGCCTGGTGGCCCAGGACACCACGGATTACGGCCGGGATTTTGGCGATCCCGATGCGCTCGAAAAACTCATCCGCGCCCTGGGCGAAGTCGAAGGCCTGCACTGGTTCCGCATCCACTACGCCTATCCCAATCGCCTTACCGAAGGCGTCATGCACGCCATCGCGGAAACCGAAAATTGCGCCAAGTACCTGGACATGCCCTTGCAGCACGCGGACCCGAAAGTGCTGAAAGAAATGGCACGGGGTGGCAGCCGCGCGAGCTTTTCGAAATTGCTTGCGAAGCTCCGATCCATCTGTCCCGACATCTCCATCCGATCCAATTTCATCGTGGGTTTTCCCAGCGAAACCGAAGCCGCTTTTGAGGAATTGAGGGCCTTCATCCAGGAAGCGCAATTCGATCACGTGGGGGTCTTCACCTACTCGGCCGAGGAGGGCACGCCCGCCTTTGCGCTCGGCGATCCGATCCCCAAGCGGACCAAGAACAGCCGCAAACGGAAACTCATGGAACTTCAGCAGAAGATCGCCCGGACCAAGAACCAGGCCCGTGAAGGCCAGATCATCGAGGTCATCATCGAGAGTCTTCATGAAGAGACCGAGATGATTCTCAAAGGCCGTCATCAGGGCCAGGCCCCCGAAGTGGATGGCAACGTGCTCATCGTCGTCGGAGAACCCGTGCTGGGCAGCATCCAGATGGTCCGCATCACGAAAGGCCACGCCTACGACCTGATCGGCGAAGTGGTCGAGGGTGGCATTGACGCGGCGACCAAGGTGTTTGAATCCAGCGTGCTGGCTTCCCGCTGAATCCAATCAGAGTCCCCGTTACACTTCAGACATGCTGGAATTAAAGGACATCACCCGCGCCTATGAGTTGGGTGGCGAGAAAGCTGGCGCCTTCGGTGTCAGCCTGAGCGTTCCGGCTGGCTGTCTCGCGGTGCTGGCGGGGCCTTCGGGCAGCGGCAAGACCACGCTCCTGCAACTCGCCGGACTGCTGGATGAACCCGATGAAGGTGACGTTTTTCTCGAAGGCGAAGCCGTCTCCAGGCTCCCCGAAAAAGCCCGCTGCGAGCTGCGCTTGCGACGCTTGGGTTTTGTGTTCCAGGCCTTCAACCTCGTGCCAGTGCTATCGGCGTTGGAGAACGTAATGCTGCCGCTCCAGTTGCAGGGCATCAAGGATGAAGATGCCCGTCGCCGTGCCGCCGAAGCCCTTGCCCATGTGGGCCTTTCCGATCGCCTGGAACATCGTCCCGGCCAACTCAGCGGAGGGCAGCAGCAACGCGTGGCCATCGCCCGGGCCTTGGCGCCGCGCCCGGTCCTGGTGCTTGCGGACGAGCCCACGGCCAGCCTGGATCACGCCCACGGCGGGCCGCTCATGGACCTCATGGCGCAGCAGTGCCGCGAGTCCGGGGTGAGTTTTCTCGTGGCCAGCCATGATCCCTCGGTGATCAGCCGCGCGGATCTAGTTTTCCGGCTCCTGGATGGCAAACTCGTGGCCACTGAGTACGCGCAGGTGATCGCGTGATCTTGGCGCGCCTGGCCCTTCGCAATGTGCTGCGCAACCGGCGTCGCACGGCGTTGACGGTGCTCGTGGTGATCGCCGGTTTCATGTCGTTGAGCCTCGCGGGGGGCTTCATGGCGCAAACTTTTGACGGTCTCAGTCAGGCCGCCATCCGGGGTGGCATCGGGCACATCCAGTTGCTGCACCCCAATGCGCTGGGAAGCGACGAAGGCCAGAGCCTCGAATTTGCCATCCCCGAGGGTGAAGCTCTTGCATCGCGGCTTCGCAATGACTCAGCTGTCGCCGATGTGCTGCCTCGCATCCAATTCATGGGCCTGCTCAGCAATGGTCCCAAAAGCGTTGCCTTCCTTGGAACGGGCGTGGATGCTGTCCGTGAACCGAAATTCATGGCAGTGATGGATAGTTTGAAGGATGGTGCCAAAGCCAATGGCGGAACTGGTTCACGATGGCTATCCATCACTTCCGGCAGTCGCGAAGTGATCCTGGGCGTGGGCCTTGCAAAGAGCCTTGATGCGACCGTTGGCAGTTCGCTTACGCTCATGTCCACCAACAAAGATGGCGGGCTGAATGCGCTGGATGTGGAGGTTGTGGGCCTTCAGGACATGGGTCTGCGTGAGTTGAACGAACGGGTGCTGACCGTGAGCCTGGATACGGCCGCTTCCTTAGTGGATGCAGGCTCAGCGCGGTCACGGCTCTCCCTTCTACTGAAGCATCCCGAAGACACAGCCATAGAATTGCCGCGCATCCAGGCCCTTGCGGGCAAGGATGTGCAGGCCCTCCCATGGTTCGAGCTCGCCAGCTTCTACAAGCAGGTAAGACTGCTCTATCTCGCCATCTTCGGGTTCATGGGCCTGGTGCTTTTCCTCGTCGTGTTGTTGGCGACTGCCAACACGCTGCTGATGTCTGTGATGGAGCGTGTCCGTGAATTCGGAACCTTAAGGGCCATGGGCCTGCAGGCGCCGCAGCTCACTGCGCTGCTGCAATGGGAGGGCGCCTTGTTGGGCCTTTGTGGCAGCGGTCTGGGCCTGCTGTTGACGCTGATCTTCCGCCTTGGAGTAAATGCCCTGCATCTGCAGATGCCCGCCCCGCCCGGCACCAGCCATGGTTACGAACTGAACATCCATTTCGTGCCGATGGTCTACCTTGGCGTGTTCATCGGGTTGCAGCTCACGCTGCAGTTCAGCGCGCTGTTCCCCGGTCTCAAGGCCGCGAAGTTGCGGATCGTGGAGGCGCTGAGGCATGTCTGAAAAGCAGTCGAGAGTCGAGAGTCGAGAGTCGAGAGTTGGTGGTTCCAGCAACGCGGCATACAAAGCTCCGCGCTGGGCCTGGTGGGTGGCCACGGGATTCGGAAGCGGCTACCTCAGACCCGCGCCGGGAACGTGGGGAAGCCTGGCGGCGGTGGCGGTCTGGTGGATTCTTTTCCACCTTTTCGGGTTCCGGCTGCTCGAAAAATCCGCCGCATTTCATGGACCGTTCACCCTGCCCTTGGCCCTTGCCCTCGGGATGGCAATCCTTGGCATCTTGGCTTCGGATAAGGTTCTTCATGAAACCAGGTTGAAGGATCCAGCCTTCATCGTCGCGGATGAATGGGCGGGGATGTGGATCGCGCTTGCACCGATCCTCTGGCATGTTGGTTCCCTTTCCCCTGGGTGGGGCCTTCTGCGCGTAGTGACACCCTTCGTGCTATTCAGACTTTTCGATATCTGGAAGCCGTGGCCCTGCTATCAAATTCAAGTGCTGCCGGGTGGTACGGGTGTGGTGATGGATGACGTTGCCGCAGGCATCTATGCGGCGATGGGGACGTACCTGGTGGATGGGTGGCTCACCACGCACACCCAGATATTACGGATCGCCAGCTAGGAGCTTTCTTGCGCCAGCAGGGGCTGTTCGCGGAAACTGCGAATGATTAGTGATCAGTTTAGACACGATTTTACAATTTTTGCCAGAGCGATTTTTGATAGCTTCAAAACTACTTACACTAATGGCCTCCCCACCATGGGTCCCACTAAGGGACCCATTAGACTTGCTTATAAAGGTTTTCCATCT
>JANOLT010000273.1:0-2872 GCA_031419915.1 Holophagaceae bacterium | reverse complement strand
AAGAAGGATGAAGCCCGCATTTCCATCACGGCTCGGCTCATGGCGGATCTGCTGAAGATGGCCGGGGCGGATCGCGTGCTCACCATGACGCTTCATGCCCCGCAGATACTCGGCTTCTTTCATATTCCCGCGGATCAGATTTTCGCGACGCCGATCCAGGCGCAGCATTTCCGCCGCACGGATATTTCGAACAGCGTTGTGGTCGCCACCGACGCGGGTGCCGCAAAATTCGCGGGCCACTTCGCCAAGCGGCTTGGCCTTCCCTTGGCCTTGATTGACAAGCGCCGTTCGGACGATAGCGAGAAAGCGCAAAGTGTGGCTCTCATTGGTGATGTTCAGGGCAAGGACGCGATCATTTACGACGATGAGATCGCCACCGGCGGCTCCATTTTTGAGGCCTCGAAAATGCTGCGCCAGTTCGGCGCGCGAAAAGTGAGCGTGGGCGTGACCCATGCGGTCTTCAGTGGTCCTGCCATCGAGCGGTTGAACGATGCGGATCTCGACGCGCTCGTGGTGACGGATACCATCCCCATCCCCGAGGCCAAGGCGGCGGCCCTCAAGAACCTGAAGGTCCTCTCCACCGCGGCCATGTTCGGCGATGCCATCCTTCGCATTCACGGCGGCCGCAGCATCAGCGAAATGATGGACTGATGCAGCAGATTCTGGAGCGACTGCGCCACTTTGACGGCCCGCCGGACTTCGGTCGCGGAGAACGGGCGCAATCCCAGGTATCGGTATTTTTCACGAGGCCATTCCTTGCCCTGCACTACGCGACAGAGCTGTATACGGCCCGAGTGGTGCTGGCCCTGGCCTTAGCGTTGGGCTGGGAATCAAAGCTGCGCAAAGGTGCCACGCTCGAAGAACTCATCGAAGGTTTCGCGCCTCAATCAAGGGCTGTGGCGGAATGGATGCTGCCCTTTTTGGCGGAAGAGGGCCTGCTGCTTAGGGAAGGCGAACGCTTTATCCTAGTGGGTGAACCCGTGTTGGATCTCACGGAGATCCTCGCTTTTGCTGAAGCTGAGGCCCCCGGACACGGTGCCAACTTCGAACTGCTGGACGCCGTGCTTCGGCAAGTGAAGCCCTTCTTTACGGAAGGGAAATCCGGTGAGCAGTTGCTTTTCGATCTGACAGTCTTTCCACTGTGGCTCGCCTTTTTTCGCAACGAGAATCTCAACTACTATCCCAACAATCTGCTCACTCTGATTGCCCTGCGGGAGGGTTTGCAGCCAGGCGCCCGCGTGATGGAACTGGGCGGCGGAGTGGGCTCCTTCGCGCAGTTGCTGGCGCGCGACGGCGCCGAGGCCGACTATCTCGATCGGATCGCCGAGTATCGGTTCACGGATGTCGCACCGGCTTTTCTGCGCAAGGCCCAGCGGGACCTGCGCGAGAAGGCCCCAGGCCTGCCTTTCACCTTCGGCGCCTTTGACATCAACAAGCCTTTCGAGACCCAGAATCTGGGTGATGGGCTATTTGATGTGATCGTAGGCATCAACGTGTTGCATGTGGCGGTGGACCTGCAGGATGCGCTGCGCCGGTTGCGGAGCCTGCTTAAACCTGGTGGTCGTCTGATCGTTGGCGAGTGCATGAAGCCCGATCTCGCGCGCCCCATCTACAATGAGTTCTTCTTCAAGTTCATAAAGGGTTTCACCGAGGTAAACCTGGATCCAGAGCTGCGTCCCTGCAGCGGTTTCCTCACGCCTGAAGTATGGGAGAAAGCCTTGCTGGCGGCGGGATTCAGCCGGATTCACCAGGTTCCGAATATCCGCGCTGTGATGGATCTCTACCCGACGTTTTATGTGGGCGCCATGGCCGCCGAGGCCTAGATGGCTGACAACTTGCGGAAACTCCTGATCCAGCGCGCCGCGCGACTGCAGGAGCGTCCGGCCTTCACGGCGCCTTCTTGGGGCCCATTGAACTACAGTCAATTCCGCAACCGCGTGGAAGGCGTGGCCTTGGGTCTACTGGCTTCGACGCACCCTACCGGGACCGCTCTTTTTTGCGCAACCGGCACTCCCTGGGATTGGGCCTCAGAGGTTGCTATCGCTTGCTGTGGCTTGAGGTGGGAAATGACGGGGGCAATCGTGAACCCCGAAATCCTGGGAGGGTCCCGCTTCAACGATGAACATGGCCGCGGCCCCTACCACGAGCGGGAACACGAGGTGGACGAGAGGACTATGTTTTCGGGAAGGCTCGATCACGCCGCGATGATGCAACGGCTTCAACGCATGAACCGGATTCTGGGTTGGGATCACGAAACCGAAGTCTGGTTTCCTTTCGTGCGGAGCGGAACCCATGAGGTCCGCGCGGCGCTCTGGTGCGCCCTCTACGCTGGAAGCCACGCAATCCTGGAAGATGAACCTCCACCACCCAAAGGCATATTTAAGCGGAGGGCGGCCCCACGAGCAGCGTTTGATCCAACGCCTTTCTCTGAGTTCTGGGACTGAACAAAAAAAAAGCCGCAGATTACGCAGATGACAAAGATTCCCAGATGGTCGGTGCCTCCGCCAATAGCTTTTCAATCTGTGGAATCTGCGGCTTCTTTCCTTGTTTTGTGACCGAAATGTATTTTAACCAATGGCTTATCCTGAATACTGGAGGATGCGATGTTTGGTTTCCTGGATGCGGAAGAAGCTCGCCGCATGGTGGCCGCGGGAGCGGTGGTGGTGGATGTGCGGACTCAGGAGGAATGGGACCAGGGCCATGCCGCCAATTCGATTCTGGTCCCCCTCCATGAATTGGCCGACCATCTTCCGGAACTGCCCCAGGACGTGCCCTTGCTGCTGGTCTGCCGCAGCGGCGCCCGCAGCGGGCAGGCCACGGCCTATCTAAGGAACAAAGGTATTGAAGCGCACAATCTGGGACCCTGGCAGCG
>JANOLT010000272.1:0-3188 GCA_031419915.1 Holophagaceae bacterium | reverse complement strand
CCTCCAGCTATCGGGCGCAGTGCGCCCTCCTGTTCACTACGTTCGCAGAGCTGGAGCCTCTATGTCAGCCGCAGGACGACGCGATGGGTGGTGGACCGAGCAAAGTCGAAGCAGTTACGGCGCCTTATGCTGGTCCGTCATAGAAATGATAAAATGTTGTTTTGCTCCAACGGCTTAGTAGATGTTGCACCAAGGAGTCTCCATGCAACCCAGTTCCTTGGGGCTCGGCACCTACCTGGGTTCTCCCGATCCAGCTACCGACGCCCGCTACGTTGAGGCGGCCCGCGCCTTCTTCCAGGCCGGTGGTACCGTCTTCGACACCGCCGCCAACTACCGCAGCGGGCGCAGCGAACGGGCCCTGGGCCTGGTTTTCGCGGAGCTGCCGAGGGAGGCCTTCTTCGTCAGCACCAAAGCGGGCTACCTGCCCATGGGCGATGGCATCACCGAAGAATCCCAAGCCACCTGGTTCCGGCGGGTGCTGTCGGAACCGGGCATCCTCACGCCGGGCGAAGTCCTGGACGGCTGCCACGCCATGACGCCGAAGTACCTGTCGCATCAGCTCGACGTGAGCCGCAGCGCCCTGGGAATTGCGACGATTGACCTCTTCCACCTCCACAACCCCGAGCACCAGCGGCCGCAGCTGGGCCCCGATGCCTTCGACCAGGCCATGCGGAAGGCCTTCGAGGCCTGTGAGAGCTTCGTGCGGGAAGGACGCATCAAGGCTTACGGCTGCGCCACCTGGAATGGTTTCCGGGTTCTCCCTGACTCCCCGGAACATCTGGATCTGGAGAGCCTGCTGCGCCTAGCTGAGGATGTGGGCGGGCCGGACCATCATTTCCGCTGGATCCAGGCGCCCCTAAGCCTGGCCATGCCCGAAGCCTTCCTCGCCCCTACCCAGCGCTTCGGCGGTCGGGAGATGCCACTGCTGGAAGCCTGCCTGACGGCGGGCATCCAGGTGCAGACCAGCGCGAGCATCATGCAGGGCCGCATCCTCCGGCAATTGGAAAGCCAGCGTACCGCCCTGGCCGACTTGTTCCCAGGCTGCACCAGCGCCGCCCAGATGGCCCTGCAATTCACCCGCTCCTGCCCAGGCGTCACGACCGCGCTGTGCGGCATGGGTCGGAAGGCGCATGTGGACGAGAACGCCCCGGTGATGCGCCTACCAAAGGTGTCCATCGAAGTGCTGCAGGGGCTGCTGAATAACTGATTCGAATATTTTCGAAATAACCCCTTGTAGGCTCTACCGAAAACATTAGAATTGAATTTCGGAGAACCTCATGCCCTCGCTTTTGGAACGCAATGCGGAACGACTCGCGGCCCTGGGCCATCCCGTGCGGCTGGCCATTCTTCGCGCCGTGGTCAAAGGACCCGAGACGGGCACTCCGGCGGGGGATCTCCAGGCCGAGGTGGGCATTCCCGCTTCGACCCTGAGCCACCATCTTGCCACCCTAAGCGAAGCGGATCTGGTCAGGGTCGAGCGTTCCGGCAACTTTTTGCTCTACCGCTGTGATTTCAAGGCCTTGCGAGACCTTTGTGATTATGTCTGGAAGGACTGCTGCTCACGCGGAAACAGCTACTGTTGATATTTTTTATAAATCTATTTCGATTTATTTCGAATTATTTAACTATCTACATCTAGGAGCTTTTTATGGTTGGCATACTCAAACCCAGGATCCCGGGAATCCTTGGAGTCTCTTTGGTGGCGAAGTGAAGGTGCTCTTTCTTTGCACCGGCAACAGCTGCCGTTCACAAATGGGGGAGGTTCTCTTGCGTCGGCTTCGGCCCGCCTGGCAGGTTCATTCCGCCGGTTTGGAAGCTCACGGACTCAATCCGGTGATGCTCCAGGTGATGGCGGACGGTGGAAAGCTGCCGGCCGATCTCCATTCAAAAACCCTTGATGACCTTCAAGTCGCCGGACATCCCTTGGACTCCTTCGATACGGTCGTGACGCTTTGCGGTGATGCTCGGGATCGATGCCCCGTATTGCCGGGCACGGTCCTCCACGAGCATTGGGGCCTTCCAGACCCCGCCACCTTCTTTGGATCTGAACGGGAGATCCTTGGCCACTTCCGGCGGGTGAGGGATGACCTGAGCCATCGGATGCGGCACTGGGTCGGAAGCCGCCCATGAATTCACCCAACCCTCCACTGGAGTTGACCATGACCCTCCTCCCGAAGCCCATCCACGACACCGTCCGCGATGCCTATGGCCGCATCGCATCCGGCGGCGGAAGCTGCTGTGGCCCAACTTCTGCCTGCTGTGGCGGCGGCGCCGAGAGCGATACCTTGGCCTTGGCCCTTGGCTATTCCGCCACTGAACTGGCCGCGATTCCAGAAGGTTCAAACCTCGGTCTTTCCTGCGGCAATCCCACGGCGCTCGCTTCTTTGAATCCAGGCGAAACCGTGCTGGATCTGGGCAGCGGCGCGGGCTTCGACATCTTCATCGCCGCTTCGAAGGTGGGCGCCACGGGCCAGGCCATCGGCGTGGACATGACCCACGAAATGGTGGCCAAGGCCCGCGACAATGCAGCGGCATTCCGCCGCCGCACAGGCCTGGACAATGTCACCTTTCACCTTTCGCAGATTGAGCAATTGCCCCTGCCGGATGCCTCGGTGGATGTGGTGATCTCGAACTGCGTCCTGAACCTAAGTCCCGATCAGCCCGCGGTGTGGCGTGAGATCGCGCGGGTGTTGCGGCCCGGAGGCCGGGTTTCGATTTCGGACCTCGTGTTGTTGAGACCCCTGCCGGATTCCGTGAAGTCCCAGGTCGCGGCCTACGTGGGCTGCATCGCCGGGGCATCGCTGCTGGCGGACGTGGAGATCATGGTGCTGGAAGCCGGTCTCGAAGAGCTGTCCATCGAAACCCATGGGGAAGCCATCAACGCGATGCTCGATCCATCCGACCCGCTCCATGCCGAGATCCTGAAAGAACTTCCTGCGGGCATGGCGCCCGGCGATTTCGTCACCAGCGCCTTGATCAGCGCTCGCAAACCTGACTGAGGCTGGCATGTCCGGCACCAAGCGCCTTTCATTCCTCGATCGTTTTTTGACGCTGTGGATTTTCCTCGCCATGGGGCTTGGAGTCTTACTGGGTTATGGGATGCCTGGATTCAACAAAATAATCAACGCCTGGAACGTGGGCACCACGTCGGTTCCCCTGGCAGTGGGCCTGATTTTGATGATGTATCC
>JANOLT010000271.1:0-3570 GCA_031419915.1 Holophagaceae bacterium | reverse complement strand
CACCATCATCGGAGCGGAATAAGGCGCTCTCCTTGGCTTCCACGTTGGCGTAGACGACCTTCGGATTGCTGGGCGAGATGGCCAGAGCTATGCGTCCAAGATCACCAGCCGGTAGGCCCCGGCTTGTGCCTTCGCTGAGCTTGGTCCAGGTGGCGCCGCCGTCAGTGGATTTGAAAAGGCCGCTACCGGGACCGCCACTCTCGAAGGCCCAGGGCTTGCGCCGGTACTGCCACATGGAGGCGTAGATGGTCTTGGGGTTTTTCGGATCCAGGGCGAGGCTCGCGCAGCCGGTGTCGTCGTTGATGAATAATATGCGCGTCCAGGTCTTGCCACCGTCGCTCGTCTTGTACAGGCCCCGCTCGTTATTGCTGTTCCAAAGGTGACCCATGGCGGCCACATAAACAGTATTGCTGTCGGTGGGATCCACCTCGATGGCAGCGATGCGCTCGGAATCCGGCAGGCCCATCAAGGTCCAGTTTTCGCCACCGTCCGTGGTCTTGTAGAGGCCGTTCCCCACAGAAACGCTGTTGCGCACCCAGGTCTCGCCGGTGCCCACCCACACTGTCTTGGGATCTTTGGGATCAATGCGGATGGTGCCGATGCTCTGGTTGTACTTGTCAAAGACGGGCTTGAAGGTCGTGCCGCCATTGACCGATTTCCATACGCCACCACTGGCGGCGCCCACATAAAGCGTCGTGCGGCCTTTGTCGTGAACGCCATCCATGGCGGAGATGCGTCCAGACATGACCGCGGGACCAATGTTGCGAATGCCCAGGCCCGAGATGGTTTCAGACTCTAGCTTGACTGCCTCGGGCTTGGCCTCCTGGGCCGCAAGCGCCACGATGCTGAGGGAAACGCAAAGCGTGATTCGCGAGATTTGGGTCATCGGTCCTCCGGTGGAACAAGATGTCAATCGTCAATCGTCAATCAACAATCGAAAATGAGGCCTCGGTTCAGCCCTTCTTTTCCGGGGCGGCAGGCTTGGCTGGCTCGGGCTTTTTCTCGGGAACAGGCTCGGCCTTCTTTTCCGGCATCTTGAATTTCGCATCGTCAATCACAGGATTGATCTCCACCTTTTCGATGGTCAATTTCTGTTTCTCGGGACGGCCCTTGGCGCCCATCTCCATGGAGTGGGGCATCATTACGCCGCCTACTTCTTTGTAGTCGCCGAGGGTGGCCTCGGTCTCCACTTCCGTGCCACGCACCACGCGCTTGCTGGTCTGCTTAATGACCAGGAAGGAATCCGCGTCCAGGAAGATGGTCTGGATGTTTCCGTTCTTGAGGGTCACCTTGAGTTTGTGGGTTGAGCTGCCTTCCATGTCCTCTTTGCCCAGGTATTCCACCTTGTGGCCCTTGTCCTTATAGTCCACCAGGGGGCCATCAATATCCGATTGGTCCTGGGCGGATTTGAGCGCGTCAGCATCCATGAGTTCCGGATCCTTCTTGCCGCCGTAGCCCGCGAAGGGGTTGATGGTCCAGCCCGTTTTGCCATCAAAGGCTTGGATCAGGTGCATGTTCTGTACCGTCACGTCCTGGTAGAAACTCCCAGGGCGCTTCTGCTCCATGACGAAGGGCACCTCCATGGGGCCGCCGCCGGCCTTGCCCGTCAGGCGAATGGACTTGATGGCCTTGAGTCTGGCCATGCCGCCCATGGCCTCTACATTCTTGGCGATGATCTGATCGACGCTCAGGGACTGGGCCATGAGGGGCGCTGCCGCAATGATGGGCACGGCGATGAGATGGAACAGGCGTCGGGTCATGAGACCTCCGTTTGAGAAAAGCATTGTGAGAGGAAAGCCAAGTAACATGATGCAGGGAAAAAGAGCCTGGATCGCCTGATACTTTTCTGGGACCGCCGTCAGCCGCTCATCGGTGGCAATGCGTGACCCATGGAGATCTTCAGGCCCCGGCCTTTTCGGCGGACAGGGCCTCCTCGGCCTGGCGGTCTACGGTCTCGTTGAGCCCCTGGATAAATTCCGGACCAGGGAGCCAATGCTGACCCTGAAGCCAGGCTTCAAGATGGGCGATGGGGTCTTTCTTTGACCATATTTCCAGCTGGTCTGGATCCACGTAGCGCTGGTCATCGTGCTCCGCATGGCCCTTCATGCGAAAGGTTTCACACACCACGAATACCGGACCGTTTCCATTCAAGCAGATTTGTCGCGCCTCCTTGGAGGTTTCAAACACTTCCAATGAATTGTTTCCATCCACCACCAATGTATGGGCGCCCTGGGACCTTTCGCGCATGTGCCCCTTCATCTGCTTTTCGGGCGACGTGGAAAAGGCGAATCCATTCAATTCACCGACCACGATGAGGGGAAGGCTTTGGACCACGGCAAAATTCAGGCCTTCGGAAAAGGCGCCGGTTGATGACCCGCCATCGCCAATCCACGTCATGGCGACTCTTGCCTCTTTTTTTTGCTGAAAACTGAGCGCCACGCCAGCCATGACAGGAATGAGCGCTCCGAGCATGGAGGTCGGGGTGATGATGCCCCTGGCCACGCCGCCGAAATGATTGTTATGCTCCCGCCCTCCACTGGGTCCGGCGGCCCGCCCCAGGTACTGAAGGAATACCTCCCCGGGGGTGACTCCCCGGGCCAGCATGGAACCCAGGTTCCGGATCATGGGGCCGATGACATCCTGCGGACCCAATGCCAGCGCCGTGGCGCAGGCCGTGGCCTCCTGCCCCAGGCTGCGATAGACGCTGCCCATGGTATGGCCTTGGCGAAAGAGCTTGACTAGGCGCTCTTCGACCAGCCGCGTGAGCAGCATCGTTTCGTACAGGAGCAAAGCCGTTGCGCGATCCATACAGGTAGCATAGAACCATGCTGAAGCTCCGGCCCGCCACCCCAGAAGATACTCCCCTGATTCTCCAGTTCATCCGTGAGCTGGCGGAGTACGAACGGGATCCCAAAGCCGCCGTGGCCACGGAAGCAGACATCCTGCGCCACGCCTTTTCAGAGCACCCCTTGATCCACGTGGTGTTGGCTGAATGGGAAGATCAGCCTGCGGGTTTCGCGCTGTATTTTTTCAATTTCAGTACCTGGCAGGGGAAGCCCGGGCTTTACCTGGAAGATCTTTTCGTCAGGCCATCCCTCCGCGGTTTTGGCATTGGCAAGGCCTTGCTCAAGCACTTGGCGCGCATCGCGGTGGAGCGTGGATGCTCCCGCTACGTGTGGCAGGTCCTGGATTGGAATGAGCCGAGCATCAAATTCTACGAGGCCATGGGCGCGCGGCAATTGAAGAATTGGATCACCTGCCGGGTGGATGGCGAAGCCCTGACCCGCATGGCCGAAGGCGCCCTGTGAAGGAAGGCCCGGGTCCTATCCAACAGGCATTGGCCCGCGTATCAGATGCTCTTGCACCCGGGGCACAGTTGGTGGTGGTGGGCGGCTGGGTGCGCGACCATTTGTTGGACCGGGATGCCGGGGACATGGATCTCGCGACGGCGCTGATGCCCGAAGACGTGATGAAACGCGCCAAGGCAGCCGGGCTAAAAGTCTTGCCCACAGGACTTCAGCACGGCACGGTCACGGTAATCGCCGACAATCATGGTTTTGAGATCACGAC
>JANOLT010000270.1:0-2375 GCA_031419915.1 Holophagaceae bacterium | reverse complement strand
CACCGCCATCAAGCTGGGCCAGATCCGCGGCGGCATTCTGCTTACGGCGGCGCTCCACCAATTGCCAGTAGGGGACTACAACCCCATGCAGGTTAAAAAGGCCGTCAGCGGCTATGGCTGGGCGGATAAGAATCAGGTGGGGAAAATGGTGATGACCATCCTGAACCTGAAAACACCCCTGGCCGCCGATGCCGCCGACGCCGCCGCCGTGGCCATCGGGCATCTACTGGCCACGCGGCGGAGCTAGCCTACGGATTCCAATAAGCCACCGATAAAACCTTAAAAGAAAAGAAAGCCGCAGATGACACAGATGACGCAGATGAAAATTTTTTGCTTTTTCATCTGCGAAATCTGCGGCTTCTTTGTTTTTCCGCTTTTAGTTTTTTCTACGGCTAGCGCGATACGTGACTACCCCTGATCGGCAGGCAATCCAAAAACGTCGGCCTGCGGTTGACATTAGGAAGGGCACCAAAGGGTGCCCTTTTTTGGGTCGCAGCTCTGCGGATACCTAGAATATCTGCATGCTGGAGAGGCAGGCAGGGAATGGCCGCCCCCTTGTTTAAGATCACTTGGTTCTGCGATCTCAAGGTTCAAGATGAGCCATCCAGATTTGCGCTCAAGGGAAAAATTAGGGAGAAGTTTGGAGCAGCAAAAGTCTCAGATTCAGCGCATCTCCAACGGGTGCCGCACATGAATTTTTTTCACAAACGAAAGCCAACGGAAGACCGCCCATTGAATCTTTGCCTATATGCAAAGGAAGAGCCGGATCCGCGCCGGCCCAACTCAAAACACGATGGGGAATGAACGTCTTATGGACTTCCGCAAGCAAGTTTCCGGCTTGCTTCAGATCTCCTGCGATCACGATTTCCAGCGGCGCTCGAAGGGCTGAATCCAAAGCATTGATCATGCCTGGAAAAGCTCGTGGTGCCCTCTTCATCAAGGGAGCGAAACAAGTCAGGATGATCTCCGCCGAAGTTCTGAAATCATCCCGTTCCAGATGCCTGGAAAGGCGGAGCAGTACCGTCGCCGCCAGTGTGTTGCCGCTGGGCAGCGCGTTGTCGAAGCCCGGCTTCTGGCGGAATAACAGATCACTCATGCCTGCTTCGGTACTGAAGAATCCACCGTCCTTGGTGTCTTCAAACTTGATGCACATGACCTCAGTGACCCGCTCTGCCAACCGCAGCCAACGGACCTCGAAACACGCTTCATAAACATCCACCAATCCATTCGCCACGGCGGCGTAGTCTTCCAGGAAGCCCGGCGTGTGGGCGCGGCCTTGGCGATAAACGCGGAGAAGGGCGTCGCCCTTCCAAAGCTCACGTTGGATGAATTCCGCGCAAGCCGTCGCCGCATCCAGGTAGCGTTTGTCACCCAAAATTTGAGCCCCGTGAGCGAAGGCCGAAAGGGCAAGCCCGTTCCAGGCCGCCAGCACCTTGTCGTCCTTGGCTGGGCGGATGCGTTTGTCACGGATCTTTCGGAGTTTTTCCCGCATCACACTGAGGTTTGCACCTTGGTCTTTCGGAAAATCCGCGCCGCGATCAAAGAGGTGCAGCACCGAAGCACCATGCTCGAAGTTACCCCGCGACGTGATGCCATAGGCCTCACAGAATTGGGGCGCTTCATCACCCAAAACCTGCCGCACTTCTTCCGGCGTGAAGACGTAGAACTTCCCTTCTTCTCCTTCGCTGTCAGCGTCTTCCGAAGAATGGATGCCACCGGATTCGTCCAGCATGTCCCGCAGCAGGTAGTTCAGGCTTTCCGCAGCGATGGTTGCATATTTTCCGTCGCCCGTTTTTTGGAAGGCCGCCAGGTAACAGCAGATGAGCTGCGCGTTGTCATAGAGCATTTTTTCGAAGTGGGGCACCAGCCACTGCGCATCCACGCTGTAGCGTGAGAATCCGCCTCCCAGGTGGTCGTGCATTCCGCCCTCCCACATGGCGTCCAGCGTGCGGATCGCCATGTGCTGGTCGGACTCGGAACCCCGCCGCAGAATCAGCTCGATGGCCATGTGACCGGGAAATTTCGGCGCGCTGCCAAAACCGCCCCAACGGGAATCGAAGCTGTTCCGAAACTGGTTCAATGCGCTCTCGAACACACTTTCATCCGGCAATGTGGAGCCCACCACAAGGCTCGCCTGGCGTTCCAACTCGCTGGCCAATTCCGCGGCCTGTCCCATGACATCGGTACGCTTTTCCTGCCACAGCTCTGCGATACGCTTCAGTAGGGGAATGAACCCCGGCATGCCCCTTGTTGGCTGTGGCGGAAAGTAGGTGCCGCCGTAGAAAGGCCGCAGCTCCGGCGTGAGCCAAACGCTCATGGGCCAACCGCCGTGGCCGGTCAGGGTCTGCACCGCGTCCATGTACAGGTCATCGAGA
>JANOLT010000269.1:0-1992 GCA_031419915.1 Holophagaceae bacterium | reverse complement strand
CGCTTGCCTTCGCGGTCGAAGCGGGCCTTGCGGCGGGCCGCGGACTTGGCTTCAACATCGAGGCGCACGCTCATGAACTTGATGACCGCGTCGTTGTTGCGGAAGCGGCGCTCCAGCTCAGCGATGAGCTTGGGGCCGGCGTTCATCTCGAACAGGGTGTAGTACCCTTCCGAGAATTTCTGGACTTCGTAGGCCAGCTTTTTGCGGCCCCACTTGTCGGTCTTGAGCAGTTCGCCACCCTGCTCGGCAATGATCCCCTCGTACTGTTTGACCAGTTCGTCAACCTGTTCTTCGGTCAACGTAGGGGAGGCGATAAAGATGGTCTCGTATAGACGCATCGTTCCTCCTTGTGGATGTGAAGCCCCCATTCAGAGATGGGAGCAAGGAGCTTCCCTATTTCGGGACGCGAACCCCAAGTCTCTCATCGAAAGGCCTAGTTTTCAAGGAAGGATGCTCGGTGGCTGTGGGCTGTAGGCAATGGGCTGTGGGCCGTTGGAAGCGCCTGCGGCGCACCACCAATACTGCGGCCTATGGCCGCCTTAGCTTTAGGGCCTACAGCCTACAGCCCATCGCCCACAGCCTTCCAAAATGCATCTCCATTCACTCGGTTGGACAGGCTGCTTAGATCTTCAGCGGCGCCGAGCCATTCCAGGAACTGTGCGAAGGGTGCGTCCAATTCGTCAATCAGCTTCCACTCGGGCTCGGTCCATTCGCCGAGTACGTACTCATGCAGGGGTCGCTCGAAGGGCCCGATGCCTAGGCGCAGGCGGGCGATGGATTGGGTTCCGGCGTGATGAAACACGGATTTCAGGCCGTTGTGGCCGCCGTCGCTGCCCTCCAGCCGGAAGCGCCCGTAGCCAAGGGGCAGATCCTTGTCGTCATGGAGCATCACAAGCTTGCGAACGTAGATACCCAACGCATCGGCCTCGGGCAGCACTTCACCGCTCAAATTCATAAATGTCGCGGGCACCAAGGCCTGCAGGCGGTCGTTCAAGCCATAGAGCGTACCGTGGCTGAATTTCTTCTTCACCGGAGGTTTCAATCCGCGGTCCGCCATCCAGCGCTGAAGCATGAGACGGCCCATGTTGTGCCGCGTGTTGGCGTATTCAGAGCCGGGATTGCCGAGAGGGAGAAGTGTCCACATAGAGTCCAGCCTACAATCGAGTGCAGGAGTTCACCGTGGCCACGAAGAAAAATACGATCAAACCCACCTTGGAGAAGCTGCCTCAGCGCCGCGTCACCCAGCCTTCCACGCAGCTCGACACCTTCCAGAGCCCGCGGCCAGGGCGGCCCTTCGAGGTGGTCTTCAGCACCGAGGAATTCACCTGCCTTTGCCCCATGACCGGCCAGCCGGACTTCGCGCACATCACCATCCGCTACCAGCCGGACCAGCTCTGTGTGGAATCGAAATCCCTGAAGCTCTACCTGTGGAGCTACCGGGATCGCGGCGCCTTTCACGAAGCCGTGACCAACCAGATTCTCGATGATCTCGTGGCCGCCACCCAGCCCCAATGGATGCGCATCGAGGGGGATTTCCTGATTCGTGGTGGGATCAGGACTGTGGTGGTAGCGGAGTACGGGGGGGAAAAGTGAAACCGCGAAAGTCGCGAAAGGACGCTAAAAAGGAATCTTTATTCGCGTTATTTCGCGTTATTTCGCGGTTCCAATGAACGCCGTCATCGCCCTCGGCTCGAACCTTGGCGATCGCCGTGCGAATCTCGCGGCAGGAATAGAGGGGCTCGGAGAACTGGGGCAAGTGCGGGTTTCCAGCCTTGTCATGGAAACACCGGATGAATCTGGACAGGGGCCGGACTATCTCAACACGGTGGCTTTGCTGACGACGGATATCGAGGACCCGCGCCGCCTGCTGGAAGCCCTGCTGCGCATCGAACTGCGTTGTGGCCGCGACCGCAGCCAGGGCCGGAACGCGCCGCGCACGCTGGATCTGGATCTCATCGCAGTGAGTGGGCAAACGGGGAATTGGACCTGGGA
>JANOLT010000268.1:0-3156 GCA_031419915.1 Holophagaceae bacterium | reverse complement strand
GGCGCGCAACTTGGCCACGTATTTGGCGGGCTCCCAGTACATCACCTGGCTGTCGTTGAAGCTGGTGGTGACGAGGATCGCGGGATAGTTTTTCTTCTCGATGTTGTCATAGGGGCTGTAGGACCTCATGTAGTCGTAGGCCGCCTTCTCCTTGGGGTTCCCCCATTCCAGGTACTCGCCCACGGTAAGCGGTAGGGTGGCATCCATCATGGTGTTCATCACGTCCACGAAGGGCACCGCGGCATGCACCGCCTTGAAGAGGTCGGGCCGCATATTGGTGACAGCGCCCATGAGAAGGCCCCCGGCACTGCCGCCTTCGATGACCAGGCGATCCTTCGATGTCCACTTGTTCGCGATGAGCCAATCGGCGCTATCAATGAAATCCGTGAAGGTGTTCTTCTTTTTCATCAACATGCCGTCGTCGTGCCAGGCCTCGCCCATCTCGTTGCCGCCCCGGATGTGGGCGATGACGAAGACCACACCGCGGTCCAGCAGACTGATGTTGTTGCTGGAGAAGGTCGCGCTCATGCCGAAGCCGTAGGAGCCGTAGGAGTAGAGCCAGAGCGGGTTCGAGCCGTTTAATTTGGTGCCCTTGCGGTACACCGCCGAGAGCGGCACCTTCACGCCATCCCTGGCTTTGGCCCAGAGGCGCTTGCACTCGTACTTCGTCGGATCGAAGCCCCCCAGCACCTCGGTCTGCTTCAGCAGTGTCCGCTTGCGGGTGGCCATGTCGTAGTCGAACACACTGTTGGGAGTCACAGGGGACTGGTAGGTGAAGCGCAGCAGTTTTGTGTCGTACTCGGGATTGCCACCCGGGAAGGCCGCATAGACTTCTTCCGGGAAGGCGAAGTTATGCCACTGGCCCTTCTTGAAATCCAGCACCCGGAAGCGGTTGAGGCCTTCGGACTTGGTGGTGGCGACGATGAAATCCTTGAACAGTTCCACCCCCTCCAGCAGCGCGGCGGGATCGTGCGGAATGAATTCCTTCCATGCCTTCGGGCTGATGTCCGCATCCGGCGCGGTGACCATGCGGTAGTTCTTAGCGCCCTTGTTGGTGCGAATGTAGAACAGCCCTTCGCGGTGGTCTATACCGTACTTGTGATCCTTCTCCCGGGGCAGGAAGACCTTGGGCTCGTCCTTGGGCTTGGCCGCGTCCATGTAGCGCATCTCAGTGGAATCCGTGGCGCCGATGTAGACGATGACGAACTTCTTGTCCTTGGTGCGGCCCACACCCATGCGGTATAGCCCGTCCTTCTCCTCGTACACCTTCCCAGGGGCCGTTCCGGGATCCATGCGCCAGAGGGTGTCCGAACGCTTGGTGAGGGCATCCTCGGTGGTGAAGAAGACCGTAGCGTTGTCCGAGGCCCACTCGGTGGACGTGACGCGCTCCGCCAAGGGGCCGCTGACAGCGCCAGTATCCAGATCCTTGATGAAGAGCTTGTACTGCCGGAAGCCTGTGTCGTCGGTGGAGAACATGAGCTTCCTGCCGTCGTCGCTCACATCGAAGGTACCCAGCCCGAGGTACTTCTTGCCTTTGGCAAGCTCGTTCTGATCCAGCAGAATTTCTTCTTTGGCGTCCTTGTCGATGCCAGCCGCGGATCCGTGCTTGCGGCACTGGATGGGGTACTGCTGCCCCTCCACCGTGCGCGAGTAGTAGAACCACTCGCCGCGCCGCGTCGGCACGCTCAAGTCCGTCTGCTTGATGCGGCCGAGCATCTCCTTGTACAGGGCTTCGGCAAAAGGCTTGAGATCCTTGGTCTGGGATTCCGTGTAGGCGTTCTCCGCTTCCAGGTAGCTCACTACTTCGGGATTCGACTTTTCCCGAAGCCAGAAATAATCATCACGGATCGTTTCGCCATGGCGGACCTCCGTATGAGCGTTTTTAGTCGCCATTGGAGGTTTCGGGTCATTGGCCATGACAGCAACCGTCAGAAGGGCCAGAAGGGCCGGAGTCCGCAAGGCGGCAATAGGTTTCACGTGAGGCTCCTGGGCGAAGGTATTGCACGTCACACAATCTGGAAAAGGAGCGCCCTGAGGCGCCCCTTTGCATGTCCCGGATGAGGGGGATCCCCCAGCCCTCTAATTGAATTCCGCGTCCGGGATGCGCATGGCGTAGAAGGAACGCCACACGAAGACCGTCGAGATGAGGAAGAAGATGATGGCCGCGATATGGGCGGTGTTCGGGTTCAGTTCGATGGCCAGTTCCACGGCCAGGAGGCCGAAGAGGGTCGTGAACTTGATGACCGGATTCATGGCCACCGAGGAGGTGTCCTTGAAGGGATCGCCGACGGTATCGCCCACGATGCAGGCATCGTGGAGGGGCGTTCCCTTGGCCCTCAGTTCGGTTTCCACAAGCTTCTTGGCGTTGTCCCAGGCTCCACCCGCATTGGCCATGAAGATGGCCTGGTAGAGACCGAATATGGCGATGGAGATCAGGTAGCCGATGAAGAAGAAATGGTTCGCGCAGGCAAAGGCCAGGGTCGAGAAGAACACCGCCAGGAAGATGTTGAACATGCCCTTCTGGGCGTACTTGGTGCAGATCTCCACGACCTTCTTGGAGTCCTCGACCGAGGCCTTGGTGGCGCCAGCATCCAGGTTGATGTTCTGCTTGATGAATTCCACAGCGCGGTAGGCGCCGGTGGCGACCGCCTGACAGGCCGCGCCGGAGAACCAGAAGATGATGGCGCCGCCCGTGATGAGGCCAAGCAGGAAGAGCGGGTTGATGATGGAGAGGCCCATGTAGACTTGGTCCTCGCCAAATTTGTTGTTGAGCAGCTGGATGATGGAGAAGATCAGCGTGGTAGCACCCACGACCGCTGTGCCGATGAGCACGGGCTTGGCGGTGGCTTTGAAGGTGTTGCCGGCGCCATCGTTCTCCTCCAGGTACATCTTCGCGTTTTCAAAATCTGGCTTGAAGCCGAAGTCCTTCTGGATTTCCGCTTCGATTCCAGGAATTTCCTCGATGGTGGAGAGCTCATAAACAGATTGCGCGTTGTCGGTCACGGGACCGTAGGAGTCCACGGCGATGGTGACCGGGCCCATGCCCAGGAAACCGAAGGCGACCAGGCCGAAGGCGAAGATGGGGGATGCCGTCCCGGCCATGATGCCCACCGGAATGCCGATGGATACAAAATAGGCCGCGCCCATGAGGGCATC
>JANOLT010000267.1:0-2896 GCA_031419915.1 Holophagaceae bacterium | reverse complement strand
ACGGTGATCGGCGCGTCGGGCAGGTGGACGTTGCCGCGCTGGGTCACCACGGGGTGGTCGAGCTGCCAATCATTGCGGTCCTCGTAGGGGTTGGCGTAGCCCTCCTTGGCCCACCCCACCACGTTGTCCTCGATACGGATGCCGCCGAAGGGCGCAAGGGCGTCTATGAGGGTCCAGTTGAACTTGGCGGAATGCTCGGTTTTGTCGCCGGTGCGGAAAGGGCGCAGGAGCATGGGCATGAAATAGAGGCCGGGTTCCACGGTAAAGACATTGCCTTCTTCGATCATGCGGGTGGTGCGTAGGAAGGGATGTTCCGGCGGCTGCGGCGCCGGTGTGCCGTCCGGTCCCAGCTGCTTGCCCGCCACATCGTGAACCTGAATGCCTAGATGATGGCCGAGCCCGTGCGGGAAAAAGGGTTTGGTGTAGCCATTCGCCACGGCCTCATCACGATCCGTGCCCCGCAGGATGCCGTGTTCCAAAAGGATGTCGGCGATCTTGAAGTGGGACTGGTGGTGGAATTCGCCGTAGTGCAGGCCCGGCTTCACCATGGTGCAAAGCTCTTGCTGCGTTTTTTCCATGGAGGCCAGCAGGCCCACGAAGCGCGGGTCGCAGTGCGGCGCCGCGAAGGTGCGCGTGATGTCGGATGCGTAAGCGTGATAGCGGGCGCCGGCATCCAGCAGGAGCGTGGAGCCGTTGCGCAGATCCTTGCGCTTGCCGTGATAGTGAAGGATGGCGCCCATCTCATTGAGGGCCACGATGCTGGTGTAGGGCAGGTCTTCGTCCACGCAGCCCACCGCCTGAACGAAGGCCCAGTGGATTTCCAGCTCCGAGGCTCCGTTCAAGAAAGCCTGCTTGGCCGCGCGATGGCCTCGCGCGCCCATTTGTTGGGCCTCATCCATGCAGGCCAGTTCGTAGGCGCTCTTGAAGCTACGGGCCCAGTCCAGATGTTTGGTGATGTTTTCGGGATTCACCTCAAGGCCCGCCGACTCAGCGCGCTTGGGCTCATCGCCGATGTAGGCGCCTTTAGGGCACGCGCCAAGGGCGGCCCAGACTTCATCCACCGTGCCGCACTCGATCAGGTCAAAGCCATCGGCCCAGAAGGGTGAGCCCAGCGGCGACTGGAGATACCAGAAATCCTCTGGCGCGAATCGGATCAGGATGGGCTTTTTGCCCGGCTGGATCTTGAGCAGATGCTGCGGCCCCTCCAGCGGGCACCAGTGCAGGAAATGGGGCGTCCCGTAAAAAGGCGCTTCGCGGTCATCGGCGAAATATTCAAACTGAACGCCGCTGCTGATGACCAAAGTCTCGAAATCCGTGCGGGCCATGGCCGCCTCGCCATCCTTCATGCGCTGGGCCAGGTGTTCACGAAAGAGCGGGGTGAGATTCATTTGAGCACTCCGGAAAAGGGACATAAACGCACAGGTTATTTTGTAACGACACCTAAAACACTACAGGAACTTCAACGGCAGGTGTTCCTGCGCGAAGCCATTTTTCACAGCCTTTTCAAAGAAGAGTGAGAGGCTTTTGATCTCGGCTTCACCCAGCCGGTAATGGATGTTCTCGGTCAGGTATTCGGTAAGTTCCAACTTGGTCCAGGGGATGTGGCGGCGGGCCTCTTCCACGATGTCTGGAATGTGGGCCATGCCGGTCTCCAGGCTCTTGTGGAAGAAGGCCCCGACCCCACCGGAGAGGTCCAATTGGGGCGCTTCATCACGAACGGTCCAAAGCGCGAAGACGAAGGGCAGGCCCGTCCACTCGAACCATTCCTCGGCCAGGTCCAGCACCATCAATCCCTCTTTCCGCGCCCGCATGCTCTGATCGCCGATCATCAGCGCCGCATCGTGGTCCGCCAACATGGCCTCCATATCAGGAGCCATGTCGGTGACTTCTGGGCTCACGCCATAGCGTTCCCGCAGGAGCAATTGAGCCAGCACCACCGAAGTTCGCGAGGATGTGTCCAACGCCAGGGACTTGATCTCGTCGGGCGGAACTTTTGAAAGAATCACGACGCTGCGAACGCGTTTAGACGAAGCGATGCAAAGCCCCGGAACAATCCGCAAATTGGGAATGCGCAAGTACTCTATGGAGCTGATGAGCCCCGCATCCACCTCGCCGTTGCGCAGCTGATCAGCACATACCGAGGGCACGTGGAACTTCAAATGGAAGTGCTCCCATCCCAGCCCATGTTTGAACCCGTAGTTCAGCGGGGCCGCATTGAGGTACTCGATGATGGATAAGCGGAACGGTTGCGATTCGGCCATTCTTAAAGTCTATCGGCGAAGTCCCAAGTCCCAAGTCCAAAGTCCCAAGTCCCGAGCTTGCCCATGCCCACTGCCATCATCTGGACCCATCGCCTTGAAACGCCGCTAGGCGCAATGGGCGCAGCCTTCGACGGCGAAGGGTATCTGGTCCGTCTAGATTTTTTGATGGAAGGGCGCGCTGCGACATGGGCTGAGCCCCAGTCAAAGCGCGAGGCCCAGGACTTTGGATTTTTGAAGACTCAAATGGACGCCTATTTCCGAGGCTCACTGCAAACTTTCAGGGTGCCCCACAAGGCTGCGGGCACCGATTTTCAGAAGCGGGTCTGGGCCGAGTTGGAATGCATTCCCTTCGGCAAGACCATCAGCTACCTGGAGCTGGCCAAGCGCTTGGGCAACCCTCAATGCATCCGCGCCGCGGGACGAGCCAATGGAGCCAATCCCATCTCGATCCTGATCCCCTGCCATCGCGTCATCGGTAGCGATGGAAGCCTGGTGGGTTATGGCGGTGGATTACCGCGTAAGCAGGCTTTGCTGGAGTTGGAGGGTGCCATGCCCAAACACCAGGAAGGGCCCTACGGTTGGGCCTAGGATGGTTCTCATCGGTAGGATTTGGAGCCTATTGCGGCCGCTGACTC
>JANOLT010000266.1:0-10019 GCA_031419915.1 Holophagaceae bacterium | reverse complement strand
CCAGCCAGTGTTCAGCATTGATGATCCGGACGTGCTGGGCCTCATTGGTCTGAAGCAGACCAAGGATCGCTACTTCAGCTTCGAGACCCTGGCTCCGCACATTCATGAACTCGAGAAACAGGCCAAAGCCGCGCAGCCCATCGAACCACAGAAGCGCACCCGCTTCCAGGCCGCCGTCGTGAATCTTTTCGATCGCGTCCATATGTATTTCCGGCTGAAAAATACAGTGCAGCTCGCGGGAACACCCGGCCTTGCCGTCCAGATTCAGGCCGTGGAAGCGCCCCAGGCCGCAGAAATGCATAGCGCCCTGACCCAGCTGGCGATGTTCCGCATTCTGCCTCCCCTGGCGGGACAGAAAGCAGAAGCCTGGCAGAGTGTCGGCGAAGATTTACAGGCCGGCGCCATGGGTCAACCCCTTCATCCAGGCCTTGCATCCCTCTCTCGCATCGCGGCAGCATATGGGGCGCAGGACAAGGCAGCCTTCAACAGCAGCACCGCCGAATTTTATGGCATCGTTTCCAGCCTACGGCCCGAAGCCGTGAGCCATGCGAATAACGAGATCATCTTCAATCGGGCGCAGCCCTTCTACGTAGGCATGGTGATCTACATCCTGGCATTGTTGACCCTCTTTATCTCCTGGATCTGGAAGCGGGAACTGCTTCAACCCACGGCCTTCGCCTTGCTTCTGGCCGGAGCATTGGTGCATACCCTTGGCCTGGTCTTCCGCATGATCCTTCAGGACCGTCCGCCCGTCACCAACCTATACTCCTCAGCCGTGTTCGTGGGATGGGGCGCGGTGATCCTGGGCATCGTGCTGGAACGGATGTATAAGAAGGGCTTCGGAACCGCCACCGCCGCCGCCGCAGGATATGGATCGCTCCTCGTTGCCCTAAACCTTGCGGAGGGCGGGGGCGACACCATGACAATGATGAGTGCCGTGTTGGACTCCAACTTCTGGCTGGCCACCCACGTGATCACCATCGTCATCGGCTACAGCGGCATGTACCTCGCTGGATTCATCGCTATCGCCTACACCCTGTGGAAGCACATCGCCCCCGATCCCGACCCTGAGACCGGCAAGACCCTGGTGGACATGGCCTACGGCATCATCTGCTTCTCGCTATTTTTCAGTTTCGTGGGAACGGTGCTGGGCGGCATTTGGGCAGATCAATCCTGGGGCCGGTTCTGGGGCTGGGATCCCAAGGAGAACGGCGCATTGCTCATCGTGCTTTGGTGCGCCATCATCCTGCATGCCCGCTGGTCCGGCATGGCCCGGGATCGCGGCATCATGACCATGGCCATCTTTGGCAACGTCATCACCAGCCTTTCCTGGTTCGGCGTGAACATGCTCGGCGTGGGCCTGCACTCCTACGGTTTCATGGACTCCGCCTTCTACGCCCTGTCGGGATTCATCGCTACCCAGTTGCTACTGATGGGCCTCTGCATGATGCCCAGGCGTTTCCAGTTCCAGAAGCCCAGCACCAAGGCCTGATCTTCAAAAAAAAGCCGCAGATGCCGCAGATGCCGCAGATAAAAAACCGCTCCGAGGTTAACGAATCGCGCGGTTGATTGGTGGCTGCATTATTTCGATACGCGAACTCAAACAGAACTACAGAATTTTAAATCATCTTCCTGATTACCACCCAAATTCAGCCAGCTGTTTTTCAAGATCAAAAGCCGATCCACAGATTCCACAGATGACACAGATTCCCATATGGGTGCTGACCCCGATGGAGAAACAATCTCCCCTTTGCTCCTCCGCCACTCGCGTATTTCAATCTGTGTGAATCAGTGCAATCTGTGGATTCATGGCCTTTTTTTGCGCTTGCCGTATCCAGCAATTTCAGACTGAGGTTAGTGGGTGATCAGGAACATCTTTTTCATCTGCGAAATCTGCGGCTGTATTTCTTTTTGAATAGATCCCGGCTTCAATCAGCCTTCCCCGCATCAAAGGACAACAGCGTGGGGTTCCTTCCCTGCAGGATGTCCTCCATGCGCACTTTCACCCCGCTCTTGGTGTCGGGGTGCGTGAGGATGTAGAAGCGATCTGCGGCGATGGCCTCGAAGACTGCGTCGGCCACCTGGTCAGGCGCAATACCGGCGGCGGTGGCCCGTATTACAGCAGTGGCGATCTTCACGGACACCGGGTCGAAGGTCTTGGGATCACTGCGATCGGCGTCCTCGCGGTTCCGCTCGGACTCCGCGATGCGGGTTTTCACCCAGGCAGGACAGAGCACGGATACCTTGAGATTGGATCCACGCAAGGCCAGATCGTGGTGCAGCACTTCCGAGAGGGCCACCACGCCGTGCTTGCTCACACTGTAAGCCGCGAAGCCCGGCGTCGTCAGCAGACCCGCGGCGGACGCCGTATTGATGATGTGGCCCGCGTCGCCATCTGAAAGCATGCGCGGCACGAAGGCCTGAAGACCGTGGATGACGCCGTGAAGGTTCACGCCAAGCACCCAGTCCCAGTCATTCAAAGTCAACTCCCATGCGGGTTTGCAGAGCGCCACGCCCGCGTTGTTCACCAGGAGATGCACCCGGCCAAAGCGCGTGAAGGCCGCATTGGCCAGGGCTACAACGTCCTCGTAGCTGGAGACATCCGTGGGAACTCCGAACACCTCTGCGCCCTGCCCCACCAGCTCGGCCACGGTGCTCGCGAGGCTGCGCTCATTGATGTCCCCCAGCACGAGCTTCATGCCTTCTTTGGCGGCGCGATGGGCGATGGCCCGGCCGATGCCCTCGGCCCCGCCCGTGATGACCGCGACTTTGCCCTTGAGATCATCCATGGGAGGGCCTCATCTTCACTGAATCCTAACTCAGCATGGGAAGCGATCAACCGCAGATATCGCACATGGCGCAAAAAAAGGTCAATCCTCAGCGCGGCCGGGGCCGCAACCAAAATACTGATTCCAATGCCTGAATTAGGAGCCGTGCCAAAATAACCTGTGCAGTTCAGGTTATTTTGCCAGGATGAAATGCCTAAAAATATTTCTAGCCAGGATGAAGGGGATCAAAGCGGATAAAGCCAAAAACCGGGTTTGCTTTCATCCCATGTATCCCCTTCATCCAGGCTAAATATTTTTTCTTTTCTCATTCATCCCAGTCGTCCCCAACAAGGTCGCACGATTCCAGGAAGTAACCAGGATTCCCGCACGGCTCTCCATTCTGAACCGCCGGTGGTGAGTGGTAGGTTGGTTTCTGTTGCCAATGCAAGAGCGGGAGGAAGGCCATGGAGGCACGCACCAAGGGAATCAGCAAGGTGCTTTGGCAGATTCTCTTCCTGAATGTGCTCGTGGCCGTTGCCAAGGTCGCCTGGGGAATCATCAGCGGGTCCACGGCCATGTTGGCCGACGGCATCCACTCCTTCACCGATGGCTCGGGAAATATCGTGGCCCTCATCGCCATGAAGGTCGCCAGCAAGCCCCCAGACGAGGACCACCCCTACGGCCATCACAAGTACGAGTCGTTCGCCAGCGCGGCCATCGGAATCATGTTGTGCCTCGCGGCGTGGAAGGTGGTCAGCGGTTCAATATCCGCGCTCATGGCGTTCGCAAAGAGCGGCATCCATCCGAAAGTCGAGGTCAGTTTCACTTCCTTCGCGGTCATGATCATCACGCTCGGCATCAATGTCTTCGTGGTGTGGTTCGAAACTCGTCGCGGGAAGGAGCTCAGCAGCGATGTGCTGCAGGCTGATGCCAAGCACACCTTGTCGGACATCTGGGTAACCCTTGGCGTTCTGGTCTCCCTCGTCCTGGTGAAGTTCGGGGTGGCCATCGCGGACCCGATCATCGGCCTGTTCGTGGCTTTTGTCATCCTTTGGGCTGCCATCAAGGTATTCAAGGGCGTGAACACGACCTTCTCGGACCAGCAGAGGCTCGACCCCTATGAAGTCAGGAAAAAAGTCATCACCTTCGATGGCGTACAGGGCTGCCACAACATCCGATCACGGGGGACAGGCGCGATCATCCACATGGATATGAGCATCCTTGTGGATCCCCTCATCACCGTCGAGCAAGGGCACGCCATCGCTCGTGATCTGGAGGCCTGGTTGTGTGGACAATTCGAGGGACTCGTGGACGTCGTCATCCACGTGGAGCCTGACGATGAGGACCAGCGAAGCCGATCCACCTTCTAACTGCTTTTGAATGATGAACGCGGGGTGGTGCACCCTACCTGCGAGCTTGACCCGGATCGGCCTGGGGCGCATGGTGGAGGGGTCTCCCTGGTATACCTCGTCTTATTATGGAAGGACCCCCATGACCCCCATGACCCCCCGGCCCTTCTCCCTGAATCCCCTGGCCCTGGTGATGGCTGTAGCCCTCGTCCAGCCGCTCCTCGCAGTGGACCTCCAGGACACCCGGCTGGTGAGCCAGCCCGCGGTGAGCGCCCGCCAAGTGGCCTTCCTTTACGCCGGGGACCTGTGGACCTGCGCCCCGGACGGCGGCGGCGCCAAGCGCCTCACCACCCGCGGCGGCTGCATCGGCACGCCGCGTTTCAGTCCGGACGGCGCCTGGATCGCCTACACTGCGGCGCTCGAAGGGAACCCCGACGTGTGGGTGATCCCTTCGGCGGGCGGGGAACCCAGGCGCCTCACCTGGCACCCCGGTGCGGATGTGGTGCAGGACTGGACGCCGGACGGAAAGGCCGTGCTCTTCACCTCGGGCCGATCCGTGCACACCACCCGCTTCACACAGCTGTTCACGGTGCCCCTGGCCGGGGGCATGCCCACGAAGCTGCCCATCCCCAACGCCGCCAGGGCCACCTACTCGCCGGATGGCAGCCACATCGTTTACAACCCGCTCTACGATGCCTTCCGCCAGTGGAAGCACTATCGCGGCGGCACGGCCTCGCGGCTGTGGATCTACCGGGTCAAGGACCACGAGGTGGTGCAGATCCCCCAGCCCGAGGGCCGCTGCAACGACATCGACCCCATGTGGCTCGGCGGCAAGGTCTACTTCGTTTCCGACCGCGCAGGGGAATTCAACCTCTTCAGCTACGACCTGGCCACCAAGGAGGTGGTCCAGTTGACCCGGCACACGGACTTCCCCATCCAGGACGCCAGCCACGGCGCGGGACAGATCGTCTACGAGCAGGCGGGCTGGCTTCACCGTTTCGACCCGGCCTCGGGCCGCAGCACCCGCCTGAAGGTGGCCGTGGCGGCGGATCTTCCCGAAACACGCAGCCGCTGGGCCTCCGGTGCCAAGTGGGCCCGGAGCCTGGATCTTTCGCCCTCCGGCAGCCGGGTGGCGGTGGAGTACCGGGGCGAGATCCTGAGCATTCCAGCCGAGAAGGGGGATGCCCGCAACCTGACGAACACGCCGGGCGCCCATGAGCGTAATCCCGCCTGGTCCCCGGACGGGAAATCTGTCGCCTACCTTTCCGATGCGGGTGGCGAGTATGCGCTGAAGGTGCAGTCCCAGGACAGCAAGGGTGAGCCCCGAACCTTCGCTCTGAAGGGCGCGGGCTTCTACGCGAACCTCAAGTGGTCGCCGGATGGGAAGAAGATCGCCTATACGGACAACGCACTGACGTTGCGCATCCTCGACCTGGGTACCGGCTCAGTGAAGGCCGTGTCTAGCGAGGCGCTCTACACCCCCTCGCCCACGCTCACCCACAACTGGTCACCGGATTCCCGCTTCCTGGCCTACACCCGCAACACCGAGTCCAGCATGCAGCGCATCCATGTCTACGCGGTGGAGGAGGACCGGTCCACGGCGCTGACGGACGACCTGGCCGATGCGGGGGAACCCGTGTTCGACCAAAGCGGCAAGTACCTCTACTTCACCGCCAGCACCGAAGCCGGGCCCGTGCGGGACTGGTTCGCCCAGTCCAATGCCGACGCCCTGATGCGCGGGAACCTCTACCTGATGGTGCTGTCCAAGGACACGCCCTCGCCCCTTGCCAAGGAGAGCGACGAGGAGACCGGTCCCGGCAAGGTAGAGGAAAAGACCGGCAAGACTGAGGAAAAGAAGAACGGCAAGGCCGAGGTGAGGGTCCGCATCGACTTTGACGGCCTGGCTGGGCGCATCGTCCCCATCGAGGCCGCAAAGACCGCCTTCTTCGCAGATCTGGAGGCGGGCGAGGAGGGGAACCTTTACTACCGCCGCCAAGCCGGCGGTGCGAACCGCTTCAACCGGGGCGAGGCCATGGCCCTCTGCCGCTTCGAGCTGAAGAAGCGCGAGGAGACCGTCCTGGTGGAGAAGGCCGACGCCTACAGCCTCTCAGCGGACAACAAAAAGCTCGTCTACCTGCTGCAGGGGGCGGCAACCGTCATCCCCACCACCGGCAAGCCCGAGGCGGGCAAGGGGAAGGTGGCCCTGGACACCCTGCAGGTGAAGATCGAGCCCCGGCAGGAATGGGCCCAGATCCTCGACGAGGTCTGGCGCATCAACCGCGACTTCTTCTACGCCCCCAACATGCATGGCACCGACTGGAAGGCCATGAAGGCCAAGTACGCGGCCTTCATGCCTGACTTGGCCACCCGAGCCGACCTCAACCGCGTGATCCAGTGGATGTGCTCGGAACTCGCCGTGGGTCACCACCGCGGCGGTGGCGGGGACCTGCCGGATACCGGCAAGGCCATTCCCGGCGGCCTGCTGGGCGCGGACATGGACGTGGCGAACGGCCGCTACCGCTTCACGAAGATCTTCGGGGGCCTCAACTGGAATCCCGAGCTGCGGTCACCGCTCACGGAGCCCGGCGTGAACGTGAAGCCCGGCGAGTACCTGCTGGCCGTGAACGGCCGCGACCTGAAGGCGCCCGAGAACCTCTACGCCCGCTTCGAGAACACCGCCGGGAAGCTGGTGGAGCTGACGGTGGGCAGCGATCCGTCGGGCAAGGATGCGCGCACCATGACCGTGGTGCCGGTGGAAAGCGAGGCCGGGCTCCGCAACCGCGACTGGGTGGAGGGCAACCTCCGCAAGGTCCACGAGGCCACGGATGGCCGCGTGGCCTACGTCTACGTGCCCAACACCACGGGCCTCGGCCACACCTACTTCAAGCGCTACTTCTACCCCCAGGCCCAGAAGGACGCCGTGATCATCGACGAGCGCTACAACGGCGGCGGCCAGGTGGCGGACTACTACATCGATCTGCTGCGCCGTCCCTTCATCGCCATGTGGGCCATGCGCTATGGCCAGGATCTGAAGTCCCCCCAGGCCTCCATCCAGGGCCCCAAGGTCATGCTCGTGGACGAAACCGCCGGCTCCGGCGGTGACCTGCTGCCCTGGATGTTCCGCAAGTTCAGCCTGGGCCCGCTCGTGGGACGTCCCACCTGGGGCGGTCTGGTGGGCATCCTCGGGTTCCCGACCCTCATGGATGGCGGAACCATCACGGCGCCCAACCTGGCCATCTGGACCGAGAAGGGATGGGTGGTCGAGAACGAGGGCGTGGCCCCGGACATCGAGGTCGAGCAGTTGCCCAAGGACATCATCGCGGGCCGCGATCCCCAGCTGGAGAAGGCTATCGAGCTGATGAAGGCCGAGCTGAAGAAGAACCCGCCCCAGAAGCTCCAGCGCCCGCCCTACCCGGTGCGGACGAAGTAGAACCCTGGAAACGGGGGGCATGGTTTATCCCGGATTTTGCGATTGCTTGATTCCACTGGCTTCAGGCTTCGGACTTCAGGCTTCAGGTTCGCATCACTCAGCGTACAAACCGATGCATATCGATTTTTGGCCTGAAGCCTGTAGCCTGAGGCCTGAAGCCAGTTTCATCCTACCCAAATGCAGGATCCGGGATGAGGCAAGGTTAATTTCTGAACGACGGCCTACCTCTGCGGCACTTCCTGTTCTGGATTCACGTCTTTCATGAAGACGGGCCAGCAGGCCATGTGGCCTAGGCCGAACTGCAACAAGATGCCGCCCACTTCCGAGAGGCCAAAGGAGGGCGCGGCGCTCTTCAGCACCGGGGGCAGCACCATGAGGTAGAGATCCAGCCAATGCCCGGCGAGCACGATGAAACAGGCCACCATCAGGACGCGCTCGCTGGTTTTCGCCTTGCGCTGGAGCAGCAGCACGAAAGGCAGACCGAAATTCAGCACCAGGTTCAGGTAGAAGAACGGCGTCCACTTGCTGTTGAGCATCAAGCGGATGGGCCCAGTTTCCTCGGGAATGTTCGCGTACCAGATCAACAGAAATTGGCTGAGCCAGATGTAGGCCCAGAAACAGCTGAAGGCGAAGAGCAGCTTGCCCAGGTCGTGGTTTTGCGCCTTGGAGATCTCCGGCAGCAGGCCCACGCGGCGCAGCACGATGGCGCTGATGGTGACGATGGCGATGCCCTGGAGGAACATTCCTGAAAAACCGTAAATCGCGAAAATGGTGCTGTACCAGCCGGGCTCCAGGGACATGATCCAATCGAAATTCGCCAGGACGAATGTGACCCCGAAAACCAGGATGAAGACCGCGGCGCCTTTTCCGTGCTGCACGATGCGCCGCCCCAGCAGCATCCAAAGCGCAAAGAAAACCAGGATGCGGCCGAAGAAGAAGGGGCGATTCAACCAGACCAGGCGGCCCTGGAGCAAGTGATCCGAATGGGCTTCGGGTCGGGCCCACGGATAGATGTATTCAGCGCCGAACCAGAGCGTCAGCATCATCAGGCCTGCGATGGGCAGCAGGGCGGGCATGGCCCGATGGGCTTTCAGGATGGGGTCGCTCCAGCGGGCGCCGGTGGTGGATTGGATCGCCAGGAGGAACAGGCCACCCAGTCCCACGCAAGTCAGATTGAAGGCGGTGATCAGCACATTGGCCCAGGCGTGGACGGGATTCGTCGCGAGCCCGATGGCGATCATCAGAACACCCAGACCTGAGAGGGTCCAGGCCGCCAACCTGAACTTCTCCCCGATTTCGGCGAGGGTGGGGAACTGCGGTTTGGTGAGATCCCGCGATGGAACGGAGAACACCCGTTTGGAATTCATGGCTTGACTCCGGTGCTCTGCGTAGACGCTGATGCCGGTGTTGACGCGGGTTTCGGCGCGGAGGCCTTCTGAAGTTCGCGGATGTAGAGAATCGCTTTCCAGCGGTCCTCCCGACTGATGATGTCCCCCATGCCCTTCATTTTCTGGGGGCCGCCGAAGGTGGTGATATGGAAGATCTGCCCATCGGGCATGTTCTTGACGACCGGCGCCACTAGGATCGCTGGTGCCAGCAGGCCCCTGGCCACGATCACGCTGCTGTTGTTGTCACCGACCCTGCCATGGCAGGCCGCGCAGCTGCGCTCGTAGACCAGTTTTCCACGGCTGAAGTTCTCTTGGGTGGGCAGAAAGGGATTCATCAACTCCCGGCCCGCACGCTCGGCTTCCGCTTTTCCAGGGCCATAGGGCAATGGGACCAACCCGTTTCGCGACACGGTGCCTTTCGGGGGCGCCTGCAGCACTTGGCCGCCGGGAAGGGAAGGATGCGGATCGAAGGATTGATAGGCGACGGGAGCCATCATGCCTCCATCCCAGGCCACGTTCCGATGCAGGTAGTCGCGGTTGAGCAGGGGCAGGGCGGCCAGCACAAGGACGGCGGGGATGAAGGCCAGGATGAACGCAAGAGGTGTCGCTTCGCGATCCAAAAGAAAGGAATCCTTTTGCAGCCTGTCCTCTACCAATAGTTCGGTTTCCAGGGCGCCAAGGCCAGCCATCATGGATTGGACCGCCGCAAAGCTGGCGCCAGCACGGATCTCAGCCGCCAGCACAAAGCGGTCATCATTCACGCCCGGGTGAAGGTCGGGCACCTTGAACTTTGGCCGCATTCCCGAAACCAGGAAAAGACTGGCCACCACGCCAAGCCCCGCGAACAGAACCGTGAGCTCAAAGGCCACGGGCACAAAGGCGGGGAGGGCCACCAAGGGCTTGCCGCCAACGATCAATGGATAGTCGTAGGCCGAAGTCCAGATCTGCCCGCCCAGCGCAATTGCCAGCCCCAGGATCGCAAAGGCCAGGCAGGCCCGCGGCAGTCGCGAAGGCTTCAATCCAATGGCCTCGTCCATCCCATGCACGGGAAAGGGCGTGTAGGTATCAATGACGCGATAACCGT
>JANOLT010000265.1:0-1947 GCA_031419915.1 Holophagaceae bacterium | reverse complement strand
GGCGTAGAAGGCCGCGAAACCGTAGAGTGCGTATTCCACCTTCCCCGCGGCAACCTGGGTCTTGAATACCGCGGGAATGATGAAGGAGCCGTAGGCCGCCGCCGCGGAAGTCCATCCCAGCACGGGTCCCGCGAGCTTGGGCTCGAAGATGAAGGGAACCATTTGGAAGGTGGAACCATTGCCCAGGCCCGTGGCCACGAAGAGCAGCAAGAAGAACCCCAGGAAGGGCGCGAAATAGGCCTCTGGCGTCATGGAGCCCTGAGCCAGTTTCACGTAGTGGGCCACGCCCAGCGCGCCGATGATCATCAGCACCGTGGACCACTGGGTGACGCGGCTGCCCTTGAACTTGTCGGAGAGCATGCCGCCGATGGGCCGGATGAGGCTGCCCACCAATGGGCCGAGGAAGGCGTAGGCCAGCGGATTCGGCGAGTTGGGATTGATGGTGCCCATGGGAAACTTCCCGAAGACCTCCTTGATGAGCAGAGGCAGGGCCGAGCTGAAGCCGATGAAGCTGCCGAAGGTCATCAGGTAGAGCACGGTCATGACCCAGGTGTGCTTCTTCGGGAAGATCAGGAACTGGGCATCGAGCCCGGTCTTGATCTTGCCGGGCAGCAGCTTCATGAGACTCAGGCAGATCACGATGGTGAGCACCAGCACGCCCATCTGTGCCAGCAGGCCCAGCTTGAAATTGAGAAGTAACAGCACACCCACCGCCGTGGCCACGAAACCGATGACATGCAGGCCCAGAACCTTCAGCAGGGCGAGGCCCAGCGGTTCGCTGTCCTGGCCTTCACGGTTGTCCATGAAGAACCAGGCCAGCACCGCGAGCACCGCCAGGATGGGTACCCACACGAAGGCACCGTTCTGCACCCAGATCTGCTTGCCCGTGGCGGCCACGAGGTGCGGCGCCCCCGCCAGTGAACCAAACATGGCCGCGCCCATGACCGCGGGCACCACAAACTGCATGATGCTCACGCCCAGGTTGCCCACCCCCGCGTTAAGGCCCAGGGCCAGGCCCGCCAAGCGCTTGGGGAAGAACCCGTTGATGTTGGACATGGACGATGCGAAGTTGCCGCCGCCGATACCCGAGAGGGCCGCCATCACAGCGAAGGTGGAAAAACTGGTGGTCTTGTCCTGGAGCGCGATGCCGGCGCCCAAGGCCGGGATGATCAGCAGCGCCGTGGTGAGCGCAATGGTGTTGCGCCCCCCGGCGAGTGACACCAGAAATGAGCTTGGGATACGGAGAGTCGCGCCGCTCAGACCGGCGATGGAGATCAGGGTGAAGAGCTGGGCGGGCGTGAAGGGGAAGCCCGCCTCCTTCATGCGCACCGTCAGCACGCTCCAGAACATCCACACCGCGAACGCGCAGAGTAGGCTGGGCACGCTGATGGCGAGGTTGCGCCAGGCCGTCTTCGAGCCTCCGCCTTCCCAGAACTGCTCGTCCTCAGGTTTCCATTCATTAAGCTTGGCCATGGGTTCTCCCTTCAATCGATCGAGGATGTCATTTCGTGGCGGCGTTCATGCCCAAAGTCTTCGATGGCCTTGCCGTGGGCGCCCACCCAGGTGGAGGTCCAGCGCCGGGCGACCAGGGCCAGGGCGATGAGAGACGCCACGGAGAGCGCGGCGCCAGCCAGGAAGCCTGGCGTGAAGCTGTCGAAGTACTTCATCCCGAGGCCCATGGCGTTGGGAAGGAAGCCGCCTGCCAAGGCGCCGATCTCGCCGATGAGGCTGCCGGCCACCGCCGTCGAATCGCGGAAGCGAAGGGGCACGAGCTGGAACACCGCGCCGTTACCCGCGCCCATGGCGCCCATGGCCAGAGCGACGAGGGCCGCCATTGTCCAGGGGCTGCTAGGCATGGTGGACGCGAGAAGGATGCCGGTGAGAATGAGGCCGCAGAGCAGGTAGAGTAGGCGGATGCCGCCGATGTGGTCGGAGAGCCACCCGCCG
>JANOLT010000264.1:0-3094 GCA_031419915.1 Holophagaceae bacterium | reverse complement strand
GGCGGTGAGGATAGCGAACTCGGTCTGCTCCTGCACCCCGCGATGCTTCCACTCGTCCGTCAATTCATCTCGTACCGCAATGCCACGCACACGCTTTTCGATCCAATCGGCGGGGTAGCCCTTTTGTTGGTAGAGTTCCCGCATCCGTTGTTGGGCAAGTTCTGGGTTTTCGATTTCCTGAACGCGCTCGTAGCCGACCTTGGCGAGCCACTGCTTGAATGGCTCGGCCTTGGGGCTGGGGATGGATTGGATGATGCGGAAGGCGGCTACCGTGTTAACAGTATCTGTCTTGTAACTTTTGCCATCAGCAGAACTTAATTTCAGTTGTCTACAGATTGTAGAGAACTGAAAGCCGGTGTTTTGCGCCTCACGGCGCTTCATTGCTGTCCAGTATTTACTCGGAGCACCGCTGTCGGTCAGTGCGCCAATGATGTCCACCACGGAGAAAAACCACTCACCATCGAGCCAGATACGGCGAATCTGCTTCGCCCCGAAAACGATGATCTTGCCGTGCGAATCAACAGGGAATGCTTCGCTCATGTGGTCGCGTTCCTTAGTTAGGTTTTCCTTGTTTGGTCTGGGAGTTGTTCGCAGTTGCGGTGGCCGCAAGCGTAGCTGGCGATCCACGATTCAAGCCGCGCCGTCCGCTGCATTGCCCCTCCAGCCAAGCCTAGAGCGTGAACCCGTGGCGGCTTCGGTTCAAGCAGGGAGCAACTTAATTCCCATTGCCCGGGGCAAACAGCTATCAGCTCAAAGCTCATAGCTCATAGCTCATAGCTCAAAGCTCACGGGTCTACCGCAATTCCACGAACATCAGCGGTGGCAGGTCGGCGCTTTGCAGGCTCCACGTCGCTTGGCCGATACGGAAGGTCACGGGCAGCACCAAGCCCGGCGTGTAGCACCAGTAGGTGGCGTCGTCGGTCTGGATGAGCTTCGCGCCGCGATGCTTGCTCACTTTCCATGCGGCGGGGGCCGACTGCTTCAGGGTGTTGGCGTTGGCGGCGATCATCTTTTCGGGGCCCGTATGGGTAAGCACGAACTCCCGCAGAACAGCCAGCTCGCCCTGCTCTGGGCGCAGCGCGATGAAGGCCGGATGGTTTCCACCAATTACCTGCAACTCCACTCGCCGCGCGCCGGAACGGTAGCTCAAAGTTCCGCGCGGAGATTGCGCCGATAACGAGACGCACGATAGGCAAGCGAGTGCGGCGAGGAAGCGCCGCATCAGCCTTCGCCACCTGTCCAATCCACCTTCAGGTTCTGCTGGACGAAGTAGTCCTCCACCTCACCCATGCTCACCAGCGGGCCGTGAAAAAGCTTGGTGTTGCTCATTTCCGCATCGAGTGCTTTCACCACCAGCAGGCCCATGCCCGGCGTGTCGTGCACCATCACGTACCAATTCTTGTAGTCACCTTCGTTGACGCGGCCCAGTTTTCCGATCGGAATCACTCGTTCTCCTACGTGTTCAATTACATGTTCAGGGCCCGGCCATAGACGGCTCGGGCGGCTTCGGGGAAGACTTCGTTCAGGGTGGGGTGCGGGTACATGGTGTTGATGAGTTCATCCACGGTGTATTCGCCGCCGATGAGCGCCAGGCTGGAAGCCACCAATTCAGTGGCTTTGGGGCCGATGATGTGGATGCCCAGGATCTCGCCGTATTTTTTATCCGCCACGATCTTGATGAAGCCCTGGGGCTCGCCAATGATATTGGCCTTGGCCATGGGCATGAAGGGGAATTGGCCCACTTGCACATCAAAGCCCTTCTCACGCGCAGCACGCTCCGTGAGGCCAACGCTACCGATTTCAGGATCGCAATAGGTGCAGCCGGGCACGCGGTCGTAATTGATGGGATGGGGATGCACGTTCCCACCTAATGATTTCGCCGCGTGCTCGGCGGCGACGATGCCCTCGTCGCTGGCCACGTGCGCGAGCATCGGCGACTTCACGATGTCGCCGATGGCATAAAGACCTTCTTCCTGGGTCTGCATGAATTCGTTGATGCCAACGTAGCCGCGGTCCTGGATGGCTTTGGTATTCTCCAGGCCAATATTGGCGGTGACCGGCCCACGGCCCACGGCGATGAGCAAATGGCTGGTCTCCACCACGCCGGGCTTGTCGCCCTCCAAATGGCAGACCACCTTGTCGGCGGAGCGTTCGATCTTGGCGATCTTGGTCTTTACGCGGATGTCCATTTTGTAGGATTTGGCGAAAATCTTGGCCAGTTCCTCACCCACGGCCGTGTCTTCAATGGGCACCAGCTGGTCCAACAATTCCACCAGCGTGACCTTGCTGCCCAAGCGCGCGAAGGTGGATGCGAACTCCACGCCGATGGCGCCACCGCCCAGTACCACCAGGTGGCTCGGAAGCTCGGTCATGTCCAGGATGTGGTCGCTGTTCAACACGCGCTGGCCGTCGGTTTCCAGGCCCGGCAATTCGCGTGGGGCAGAGCCCGTGGCGAGAATGATTTTTTTCGCGGTGTGGACCTCCTGCTCCACCACCACGCGCCCGCCGCCCAACAGCTTGCCGATGCCCTTGAGCACGGTGACCTTGTTCTTTTTCATCAGGTATTCGATGCCCTTGCCGTTTTTCATGACGATGCGGTTCTTGCGGGTGACGATGGCCTGCAGGTCCGCGCGCATCTTCGACACATCCACATCCGCGATGCCGAATTCCTTGAGGCTCTCCATTTGTTCGAAGCGATGGGCGGTTTCCAGCCAAGTCTTGGCGGGGATGCAACCGCGGCGCAGGCAGGTGCCGCCGAGACCCGCGGGATCCTTCTCCACCAGGGCGGTGTTGAGTCCCAACTGGGCGCCTCGCACCGCGGCGATGTAACCGCCGGGGCCACTTCCAATGACGATCAAATCAAACGCAGCCATGCACGCTCCAGAGCCCAAAACATGAAGTATCCCACGGGCCAACCGAGAGCCAAACCTGCCTCTGGTCTTCGATGGGAGAGCTTTCGAAGGCCACCCTCCCGCTTGTGCCTGGGCACGGCTACCCGCGCACCCGTGCATCTATCATGAATTCGTAATGATGTTCCCAGATATGGTGCCTGACCTGAGTGCTAATGAAAAAAAAGTTGTATAATTTTGATTGG
>JANOLT010000263.1:0-7526 GCA_031419915.1 Holophagaceae bacterium | reverse complement strand
CGCGATGGCCCGTGCAAAGCCCACGCGGCGCTTCATGCCGCCGGAAAGCTCTGAAGGCTTGAGCTTGTCGCTGCCCTTCAGCCCTACCATGGCCAGGCATTCATCCACGCGCATCGCGATGTCGTTCTTGGTCATTTTCGTATGCCGCTTGAGCGCGAAGGCCACATTTTCGAAAACGCTCATGGAATCAAAAAGCGCTGCCATCTGGAAACACATGCCGATCTGCTTGCGAACCTCGAAAAGCTCAGGGATGCTGATCTCTTGAATGGTCTTCCCATCCACCGTGACATGCCCATGATCGGGTGTCAGCAGCCCCATGATGATGCGGAGCAGCACCGTCTTGCCCGTGCCCGATCCGCCCATGATCACCAGGCTCTCGCCCAGCTCGACTTCAATATTCACGTTCTTTAGCACCACCTTGGAGCCAAAGGCCTTGGATACGTTGACAACTTTAATGACCGTGCTCATACGAGCATCAGCTTTGTCAGGAAGAAATCCGATATCAGGATCCACAGCGATGAAGTCACCACGCTGCTAGTGGGAGCGTTGCCCACGCCCTCGGCGCCGCCCCTGGTCCGATAGCCCCTCCAACATCCCACCAGTGCGATGATGAGCCCAAATACCGTGGCCTTGATCAAGGCGATTCCCAGATCCCGTGTGCCGATCAGTTTGTAGAACTCATAGGCGTAGGTATAAGCGCTTTGGCCTTCTACCTTGACCAGGATCAGATATCCGCCCCAGTACCCAACGTAGATGGCGATGCCTGTGAGCAGGGGCAGCATCACCAGAGCCGCCAAAAGCCGCGGCACAAAAAGATAATGGATAGGGTCCGTGGCCAGGCACTCCAAGGCGTCAATTTGTTCCGTCACCCGCATGGTGCCTAATTCAGCGGCCATGGCGGAACCGATGCGCCCACTCATCATCAGGCCCGTCATGACAGGCGCCAGTTCTCGGACCACAGCCAGCCCCTCCACGCTGGAGGCAAGGCCTTGGGCCTGGAATTGCTTGAACCCGAAGGCCAGCTGTACCGCGAATACCATGCTTATGGCCAAGCCTGTAAGCACGACCACAGGGATGGAGTTCACCCCCACAGCCAGAAACTGCCGCATCAAGTTTTCAAAATCAAACGGGCGCTTCAGGACGGCCCTGATAGCGCTGGCTGAGGTCACGCCGAAATCCCCAGCTTGGCTGAAAAATTCCATCAGTGACTCGCCAACTTGATCAAAAGCTTTGAGCATTCGTTTCCCGGGTTCCTGGTTCATGCGAAATATCGAGTCTAACTCATGTACTTTTTTTCAGCCTTTCCCAGTACCGGACCGCACCTTCTTCTTTGAGCATCAGGGCTGGGCGGGTGATGGCAAGGGCGCGATCGGGAACGTCTCCGGTGATGGTGCTTCCGGCCGCGATCACGGCTCCATCCCCGATATTCACGGGCGCCACGAGCTGGGAATCGCTGCCGATGAAGGCATCCTTACCAATGGTGGTGCGATGTTTCTTGATGCCGTCGTAATTACAAAAGATCACCCCGGCACCGATGTTCGTGTTCTCGCCCACTTCAGAATCCCCGAGATAGGCCAAATGATTAGCTTTGGCGCCCTTCTTAAGCAGAGTTTGCTTGGTCTCCACGAAGTTGCCCACATGAACGTAGGCCTGGAGTTCCGTGCCTTCCCTCAATCTTGCGAAGGGTCCCACCACGCAGTGATCCCCGATCTTGGCGCCCTCAATGAGCGAGTAGGGCCGGATGGACACGTCTTTGCCGATATCACCGCCGGTGATGATGGATCCTTGCCCGACGCGGGTGCCAGCGCCCACGTTTACCGAACCTTCCATTCGAACCGACGGCTCAATCAGGACATCCTGGCCAAGCCAGACCCGAGGCCCCAGAAACGTGCTGGGTGCATCCAGAAAGCTCACGCCCATGGACATCCAACCATTGGTGATGCGCCATTGCGCCGAAGCCTGCAACGCGGCCTGATCGTCCCGGGAGTTCATGCCAGCTAGTTCTTCAGGGTCACAAAGGTTGACTTGGACGGCATGCTTCGCGGCCACATCCATCACCGCGTCCGTCAGGTAGAGCTCGCCTTGGGTATTGTTGGTCTTCAATCGGTGCAGAGCTGGCTTCAACAAGGCCCAGGGCAGGGCATAGGCTCCACCATTTACAAGCGTGATGGCCTGTTCAGCATGACTTGCATCCCGTTGCTCGACCAGTTTTGAAAGGCTTCCATCGAGCTTTTGAATCACTCTTCCATAGCCCGAAGGATCAGGCATCTCCATCGCCAGGAGTGAGCATTCAGACGTGCAAAGCGATTCAACCGTCTCTGCCCGGATCAGGGGCACATCTCCTGAAAGGATCAATACCCGTGTCGCTTTCAGCCGGTCCAGTTCAGCCTCGCAGACCCGCACGGCGTGGCCGGTGCCCAATGGCTCGCCCTGATCTATCGTGAGCACGGGGCAGGGCAACAGGTCCTGTCCCCGCCAGCTTTCCACCGCGGTAAGCACCTGCTCTTTGCCGTGATGAACTACCACGATGGCCGCTTTCAATCCCACCGGCAGGGCCCGCAGCACCCAAAGGAGGGCAGGGTCACCTAGGATCGGGTGAAGCACCTTAGGCATCCGGGACTTCATGCGCTTACCCAACCCGGCCGCGAGAATCACTGCAACTGTGTTCATGCCCGCTCCTGTCCATTCGTTTTGCTCAGCAGAGCCAAGAGACTTTGCACAAATTCCTGGCTTGGGAATGGCTTCTCGATGAAGCCAAGCTTCAAAAGGCCCAGGCGCAGTGGGCTCACGGGCTGAGCCTGGCCATTGCCCATCACGAGGGTGGGAATGGGATCCCGCTGGAATCCGCTCAAAGCCTTGGCGAAGCGTTCGAGTTTTGGCGACCGCTCAAGCACCAGGGCATCCGGTGGATCATGTTCCTTGCTTGCTCTCAGCAGTGCTCCGAGATTCGGGAAGGCCATGGCTTGCCCCCCTTTGCGAATCACAAGGTTCTCCAATGCTTCCCGCACCAGAGGGTCCTGATCCACGATCCAGATGTAGCGTGAGAGCAGGGGTGAGGGAGTATCAGCAGTCTCAGGCTCGGCGAGCGGCATGTAGATCTGCGGCCACATGCCGCCATGATCGTCCTGGGTCAACTCCAACATTCCCCGAAATTCACCCACCACCTGCTGAAGCCACGGAAGGCCGAGCATGGTGTGGGGGTGCTTGAGATGGGACCCGTTGAGATCCAGCGTAAGCAAGGCCCAGCGGCGGCCTCCGAGTTCCTGGAGTTCCACCACGAGCGTCAGGGTTCCCGCGCCCAGGGCCTGTCGCCCGTGCAACACCAGGTGCGTCGCAACACGTTGGAGAGCATCTTCCGAAACCCTTAACGGAAGAGCCTCCGCACGGATCTGGACCCGGATCAGTGGAGGCAGCATTCGCCGGAGTTTAGGAATGAGGTCATCCAGCGCTTTTGCGGCATCCAGGGCGGTCGCCTTCGAGGGCTCGGCAAAATTTCCCTGGCTGCTCGCAGTAAGGCGCTGGGCCGCCAGCAGGATCAGTTCCGCGGCTTCGCGGGTGCCGTGCTCCAGGGTCTCTCCCAGAATCTGTTCCGCCGCAGGGACGATGGTGCCCAAAGCATTCACGAGCGAGCGCTGGGAGGCTCCAGAGCGATCACCATTCATCAGCGCAGGACCCGAAGACTCACCGCGCAGGGCCAGCGTTCCGCCGCGCTGATCGGAGATCCACAGCAGGGCCATGTTCCGGTCGAAGGGAACGGCCTCCAACTGCACATCCTGGAATGCGCCATCCTTGTTCACCAGGGATGAAGTTGTGCGCCCTCGTCCCTGCTGAATCAGCTGATCACGCAAATCATCCCAGGTGGATGCATCCTGGCCTTGGAGCATCGCAGAAAGCGGGAGACCACGGACTTCGTGACGGGGTAACCCGACCATGTGACTGAATGCTCCGTTGGACTCGGCGATTGCACCTGAAGCATTGACGAGGAGCATGGGTTGCTCTGACTCGATGCCAGAAAGGAGGGATGGGCCTTCTAACTTCTCACTCACGTCCAGCGCAGTCAGGGCCGTGCGCACCGCATCCCCCCGTCCCTCCACCCAAACGCCTTGACTGCGAAGCCAGGTGAGTTGCTGAAGCGCCACAAGACCGAGCAGCAGCCCTGCCAGCACTGAAGCGGGAAATGACAGGGTTGTGAAGTTGCCGGGGAGAAAGTGATAGATGGCCTTGCAGATGAGCACGGTGACGCCCCCCACTATGGGCACGCGCACTGACAGCCAACGGCCCTTGCTGAGCCTGTATCCGAGATCAGAAAGCAGCATCCAAAGGGCTGTCTGGGCGATGGTGGTGCCCCAGAACACGAGGAATGACTCCGTTGCATTGAGGCCCACTTGCAGGCTCAGGAGCCAAGCGAAGATCGTTGCCCCGCCTACACCTAAGCCCAGGCGCCGAATGCCTTGGGCGCCTTCACGGTTCAACTGCACGAAAAGGCTGAAGCCGAAAAGCGTTCCCCCAAGGAACGCCGATGGCAAAGGCTCCATGCCCGTCAGGTGGCAGACCATCAGCCAGGGCAGCGAAAGCACCGCAAGGATTCCCCCCAGGAAATAGCCATAGCTGATTCCGACCCTTCCCTTGCGACGGAAGATCCAGAACCCGAGCCAGGGTGGCAAGGGCAGCAACAGGGCGAGAAGGAGATCTTGAAGCATCAGAGTTGGACTACCTCAGCCTGCCACAAACCACGCACTGCGTTCATGCACCAAAGCTGCCCGCCTGAAACTTCATCCAGGCGAATGGGCCTGCGCTGCACGCTAAGGCCCTTGGAAATGGCCCAAAGAGGCAACTCAAAAGCCTCGGTGATGCTTGAAACTCGGCCTTCCAGCGGGGGCAGGAGCAGCTTGTCGTTCAGCTGTAGCCCGATGGCGGCAATGGATGTTTCGGCGAGGGTTCCGTCCGGCCAAAGAAGAAGAGCATCATCGGCAGGCTTTTCATGGGCCTGATTTCGGGCCTGGATATCCCAAGTGCCCAAGATCCCTTTGAGTGCGGCCTTTGCATCACCCCGGATGTCTCCCATTGGATGGGGCATGGCAAGCAATCGGCAGGATACAAATGGATCAGGAATAGCTTCCAATCGAACGGAAATCGCATCAGGAAATAACTGCAATCGGCAAGCAGGCATTTTGGCGGTCGAAATCCAGGCCGCGATCTCAGGCTCCTTCCCGTTCAGCCAAGCGACATCCCACCCAAGCCCAATGGCGCCCATTTGAAGCCGGGTCATGTGGCTGTTCCAGTGCAGTCCTTGGCCTTCCACGATACGCAGCGCCGTGCGGGGCAGGGGATGGCGCGGGGGATCCCAGCCCAGCAGGCACGAAGCACCGGGGCCAAAGGCCCGCCAAGCGGGGAAGGCGGAAAGGGTGGCGTCGCTCAGCCGATTCCCTTCGCCGAGCCGACCTCGGCACTCCATATTTCCCGCTTTGATCGAGCTGCAAGCCGCACCGCCAAGGCTGTGGCTTCAAGAAAATTCGTTGCGTCGGATTTCCAAAGGCCTGCTTTGTCGAAGGCCGTTCCATGGTCCGGGCTGGTGCGGATGAAGGGCAAGCCCAAGGTGAGATTCACCGCTCGATCGGGCTCCAACACTTTGATGGGGATGAGCCCCTGATCATGGTAGAGGGCCACCACCAGGTCGAACTCACCCTTGGCGGCGCGGTGAAAAAGACTATCGGCGGAAAGAGGCCCGAAAAAACGAGGGGCAGGGCGAGTGCTGGGCGTGGGTGGGATGGAAGTTTCGGAGATCTGCCTGTTCCTGGGTTTGCTTGGGAATATTTCCCAGCCTTCCGGGATACCGCTGGAGCTGAAAGGCGAGGCCACATGCTCGAAGGGCGTGGCAACTTCGTTTAAATCGGAATTCTTGAAAGAGGCTTCAGCAATCAGCACCGCTTTGGCAAGGGCGGTTTCCTCGTTACCAAAGGCGCCGCCTTCTCCGGCATGGGGATTGAGGGCGCAAAGGGCCACCCGCAGATCATTCTTTCCCATGAGCTGGATGAAACGATCGGCGGCGAAGCTGAGCGTCTGCGCGACGGATTCATCGCTGATCTCTTCCACCACCGAGCGCAGGCTCTGGTGCACGGTATGAAGCACGATCTTCAGGCTCGGGCTCACGAAGGCCATTCTGGTAATCGGAGATCCTGACAATTTCTGCAGAAATTCCGTGTGGCCTGGAATGTCGTAGCCCGCTTGATGCGCTGCGGCTTTGGAGAGGGGCAGCGTGACCAGTGCGTCCGCCTCGCCAACCATCACCAGATGGGCACCGATGCGAACCGCTTCAACGGCGGCCTTTCCGGAAGCCGCTGAACCTTCCCCCAGTTTGAGCATTGGGGCGGTTATCTCTGGCGTGGGATCTATCCAGAGGGCGTGTCCCATGAGTTGGCGCTGACTTGCCTCCCAGGAGTTCCCGGAGCCCGTCCACAGGCTGTAGGACTTGGCGCCGGGCACCTCGGGGCCACCACCGGGTGGATTGCTCCAACGCCATTGCACGCGGCGACCATCCGCCGCTTGCGACTCAAGCAAGTCTGGCCCCGATTTGGCCCCGATGACGATGACATCAGCCCATCGGTTGATGGCGAAAAGAGACCCCAGCAGGAGTTCTGCACCTATTCCGCAGGGATCCCCCAGTGTGATGGCGATGCGTGGGCGGCGTACGAGCGGTTGGCGTGGTGGGAACGATTGGCTCAAGCGGGAAACCCCTGATCCCTCAATCGTAGAGCGGAAGGTCCACATCCGGTGAGATGAGATCTTCTTTTTTGGGACTGCTCTTCCGGCGGATACGAGGTTCCTCTTCCTGCTTGTAAATGTATTTGATGTTGTGTTTGGGCACGACCACGTTGGGTTCTTTGAGCCTGTTGATCTTCAGGCAGTGTTTGTCGTACCACTCGATAACGCCGCGAAGCTTTTCATCATCCTGAAGCACGACGACCACCGGGGTCTTGGACTGCATTTGCTTGAGGTAGTAAAAACTCTCGGCGTTGGTTTGTTCTGGAGGCGCGATCTTGCGCCGGGGGCTGCCGAGGCCTTGGGGAGCCAGGGGCGCGCTAGGGTCCACGGCGGTAACGGCACCATCGGCCCGGATCATGGTGGGGGTCGGCGTGAGCACCATGGCGCTGCCTCCTGGACCCTGGGATGTGGCTCCACGGCCCATCTTCTCTTTGATCTCGTTCATGTTGGGACGAATCAGCTTGCGGTTCATGGAAAATCCTGGATTTGTGACGTAATTCATAGTGCCAGACAGTGATAGGGCACCAGGTGCATGGATAGGCCAACCTTGTTGGGAATGGCCCTGAATCTGACAGCTCTAGCTAGATCCCACAAGGAACCTCTGCCAGGTTTATGACGGAATGGTAGTAAAAGTTTAGGCTCAAATGCGAACCGCTGCCACTCGAGACTCGATACTTGGGACTTGGGACTGCTTATTGGGCCCGGCTGCCCCAGAGTGGGATTTTCAGGCTCACCAATGTCCCAAAGGTGGGCTGGCTCTGAAC
>JANOLT010000262.1:0-3835 GCA_031419915.1 Holophagaceae bacterium | reverse complement strand
GGAACCCAGACCGCCCGATGCGGCGGCCAGTGTTCCCGAGATGGGCGACACGATGGGGGACCCCGCACCGCCTCCACCTTCCTGGAACTGTTTCAGCCGGGCATCCATGGCCTGCCATTCGGCTTGGGCCAGGATCTCGTCCTGGGCGGCCTCATCCATGCGTCGCCGGGACACGGACTCCGTGGCGAAGAGCCCCTTCATGCGCAGATGCTGCTGCTTGGCCCTTTCCAATCGAATCCTCGCCCTTTCCGCATCAAGAGATAGCAGCGCGGGTTGGGCCTCGCTGCCCAAGCGTGGCACGACGTAGGCCAGCACTTGGCCCCGCTTCACGTTCATTCCGACGTAGGGATAGGCGCCTTTGGTCTCGATGCGCCCAGCCACGGGCGCCTGAAGCCGCGCCTCGCCATCGGGCGGTGGCATCACCTTGCCGAAGGCTTCCAGATTGGCGCGCACCGTCCGCTCTTCCACCACAGAGGTGGCGAAGTCCACGCTCCATTGCTGTTCCTTAAGGAAGGAAACGCCGCCCGCCGGGTGCTCAGGTTCGGGCGCATTCAAGGCGTCAGCGAGACTCGGATAAACCTCCACCGTGCCCATATCAAAGGTCTCCCGGCCCTGGGGACCTTCCCAGATGAGCGTCAAGTGACGTTTTCCGGACTGTTTGGGTTTGGCTTCAGGGCGGAAGATGCCGGGATTGTTGGAAGGAGCGGCATCGAATCGCTCCTCCGATCCATTGCCACCGAGGACGATGATCACCTTGCCATCCTTCACGGGTTTGAAATCCGACAAGCGACTCAAATGGGCCGCGAAGGCCGAGGCCTCTCCAACGGCCAGCACAGGAAACTCGGCGAAGAGTTCCATGTTTTCCGTGTAGAGAGTCTCCGCGAGTCCAGGGCGTTCGGCCGCCTTATGCTCCGCGGCTTCGGAATGGGAGTGGTCGCATCCAGGCAAGCAGAGCAGGATGGCCAATGCGAGGGGGATGGTCAGAGGGGTAAATAGTTTCATGGTTCAATCCTTCCGAGCAGACGGTCGAGGTCGAGGCGGGCCCGCCGTGCGGCGAAGGCCAGATCCAGGGCTTGGAGATCGGTGTCGAGGGCACTGCGCTGGACATCCAGCAATTCAAAGAGGCTGGTTTCGCCAGCATCAAAGGAGGCATCCGCACCCTTCAGGAGCTTGGGCGTTTCCTCCACGGCACGCGCCAGGATTTCCCGAGCGGCGGTTCCGAGATCCGAAGCCTCTCGCCACAAAGCCCTGGCTTCCGCCTGGGTCTCGTCCTTGGCCAGGGAGGCGCGAGTTTGAGCCGCCCTCGCTTCCGCTTCGGTCCGTTGACGCAGGGCCTGGCCCCGATTCCAGGCCGGGAGCGTAACACCCAGGGAGAAGGTGGCACCGCTTCCCTTCAGGCCCCCTTCCTCCCACCGTTTTACGCCAACCCCCACATTCAAATCGGGCGTCCATCGCCGGGAAGCATGGGCTTCCAAATCCCAGGCCTTGGCCTCTTGTAGGACCTTGCGCTGATTGGGTGCCTCGGGAAGGAGTTTCAGAATCTCGCCGAAGGGGGGCGGCGCTTCCGGCACCAGGCTGCCTTCAAGGGCTAGCGCCTGGCCCTCCCACTGCGCCAGCATGTTCAATTGTTCTTCGGTGCGAAGGAATGCCGCGCGTTCCTGAGCCAGGCGGGCCCTCAGCCCGTCCAATTCCCGCTGGGCCCGGCGGTGCTCGGTTCCGGAGGCTTCACCAGCCTTCTCCTGTCGCTCCAGAGCCTCGACCAGGCGGCTCACGCGGTTCACGGCGGCATCCAGGCGTTTCAATCGTTCCTGGTGAAGCAGGGTTTGGTGGAAGGTGAGACGGACACGCTGAACCAGTTCGGCCCGGATAGCATCCCGGTCTCCTTCGGCGGCCTTCAGTCGAAGATCCCCCGCGTCCTTTCGAAGACCCCGGCGACCCGAAAAGTCTACCGGCTGGAAGATTTGGAAGGTGTCCTCCCGTCGGGGTCCTGTCGGTCCATTTGGGCGTTCGCGGCTGGCCCCCAAACTTGGATTTGCCCAGAGCCCTGCTTCCGTTCGCTGCGCCTGGGCCTGGGCTTCGGGCAAGGTCCAGAGGTGTTTCAAATCGGGACGCTCCAGCACTCGGCTCACGGCATCCGCCTCTGTACGGACAGTCTGCGCCCCCAAGGGCAAGATGCTTCCGAGTGTGAAACACGTCATTAAAAACCGATGGTGCATCGGTGTTTTCTGCAAAAAAAGGTGGGGTCGTTTCATGGGTTTCCTAATGGCTTAGAAGGCCGAGCAGAGATTCAAGAGCGTGATGAACTTCTCCAGAGAGGACCGCGAGAAGTCCAAGCAGGAGGAGGGTCGCAGGCCAAGCCTTAGCACCAGCCCACCATGCCCTGAAGGTGGGGTTGGGATTCAGCAGAGCGTCCACCCTGGGGCGGAGATGGCCGCCCGCGAAAGCGGGCATGGAGCGCCAGAGCCCCGGCCAGGTGCCTAAATGCAAACGGCTCGCGGCCAGCAGGGCCTCGGCCACCACCAGGGTGTCTCCCACGTGGAGGACCGCCCCTTCATCGCAGGCCCGCTCCGTGGTCTGGATCAGGTCACCCAGCAATTGGCCACGAAACTGGGGAGGTAAAATCAAGGTGAGGGCTTCCGCTAGAAGCAGCCGGAGCCCATCCCGGCGATGCTGGTGAGCCTTTTCGTGGGCCAGTACAACGGCAAGATGCTCCTGCGGCAAGGTATTCAGGAGTCCATCCGAGAGGCAGATCAAAGGACGAAGAACCCCTGTGGTGAAGGCCAAAGGCTGGGCCACCTTGAGTCGAAAGAAACCCCGGTCGGGTTCTCCAAGGGCCAGCATGGAGGACAGGCTGCGGCGCCCTTTCCGATAGGCCCAAAGGAAGCGAATCAGGGGAACCGTCACTCCGGCCATCAGGCCCACGAAGAGGAACAATCCCAGCAGCGTGGGCTGCCAATGGCCGTGGGTGAGACAGAGGTGCGGGTGCCCCCCGTGCTCCAGGCAATGATCCCAGGAGAGGTTCAGCCCGGAGAATGCCGAGGGAAGAAGGCAAACGAGGACGCTCAGGAATCCGATGATCCAGGGGATGACGCTGATGCCGAGTAGGAAGGCACTGGCTCTTCCGGGTTCGAGGCGAAGCACCCGAGCACGCATCTGAGGATAGACCCACGCCAAGGCACAACCCACGAGCACCGCCACGCCGAAGGCAAGGAGGGTGGCAACGGCGAGAACTCCCAGGACGCGCATCACTTTGGCGCACTCGGTAGCCCGCACTGAAGCTGGGCCCGCCGTTCGGCCACCAAGCGCTCCAACTCCTCTAAGGTGCTCAGATCCTGCCTCTGAAGGGAGAGATCCACGAAGGCCGCCAGCAGGGGCAATGGCTTGGCCGGATTCATGCGGTCCAGGGTTTCCTCGATGAGCCGGGCGGCCAAATCCTCCCGGCTGATCTGAGTCTCATAGACGTAGGCGTGGCTTGCCTTTTCTCGTGTCAGAAGGCCTTTCCGGAACAAGCGCTCCATGGCCGACTGGACCGTGTTGGAGTGAATATCCCGGCTGGATTCGATGGCCTGATGCACGGCGCGAACATCCCCGGAACCCAGGGCCCAGAGCTGTTCCAGAACCTGCATCTCCAGGTCGCCGAGATTTAAGGAATGAGCAGGTCGCATCAACACCACAAGCCGAAGTCCAAAAGAGAGTGTAGCCTAAAATACCGACCGCCAATCGGTTTTGTTAAAGTCTAAAAATTCTTGCGAAGAAAACCCGTTCGGTAGAGAGGTGTTTGGATGGATCCCATGAAAAAACAACCCTGGCCGCACGATCATGTCTTCGATGGGGG
>JANOLT010000261.1:0-4052 GCA_031419915.1 Holophagaceae bacterium | reverse complement strand
AGCCAGGCCGTGCGCAGAGGCACTCTCGATGCGATGCTTCAGCAGCTCCGCCACACCGCCCCGAAAGCCATAGATGGCTTGCTTGGGATCACCCACCACAACGGTGGCATCGGCGCCCAAAGTATTCAGGAAGGCCTCTTGCACCGGGTTGATGTCCTGGAATTCATCCACCAGCAGCAGCTTGGGATGGCGCTCAAGCGGAACCGCTCGCAAATGTTCCAGGGCTTGTCGAACCAGATCCCCGTAGCTGAGCCATCGGCGTTCTTCCTTCAAGGTGAGAAAGCGAAGGAAGACCCGCTCCAGCAGCAGGCTCAGCCAGTGCTCGATCACATCCGGCAGCGCTTCGCGCAAGGGGGCCATGGCGTCCAGGAATTCGGATGACAAGTACCCAGCCGGGTAGTCTCCATCAGGCTTGGGAATGCTTGACGCCAGAGACTCTGCGAAGCGCAGCAAGACAAAATTCGGCGCATCCGCGGCAGGAGCCTTGATCACTTTTTTCAATCCATATTTGAAGAAATTCGCGTGAGGCTGCCCTTTCTTGGTGAGTTTCGCCGCCTGCATCGGGGTTTCACCGAAAGGCCGGTAACCTTCCAACCATTCACCGGTTGCCGCCCAAAACGATTCCGCCGTGTCTTCGGTTTCCGTGTCCTCGCGCCAGGTCCCGAGAGCGTCCGTATGGGCATCAAAGGCCTCGCAGATGCGCTGCCAGCGGTACTTTCCAGCTTCATTGCCCTCGAGCCATCCAAGGAGCTTTCGCGCGATCACGCTGTCGCGATGGTCGTTTGGAAGCTCCAGCACTTCGCGCCCGGCGCGCCGAAGTAGTGCCACCAGGCGGGGATCATCGGCCGTGAGCAGATCGGTGCCAGCTTCACCCGCGCGGCGAAGCACATCCAACGCCACGCCATGGACCGTGGAAACTTCCAGACTTTCAGCTTCACGTCGTGTACGGATCCAATGGGAGCGTGCCATGGCGGGTGTTGAAGTCCAGGCTGGCCATTGGCCATCCGGGAACCACTGGCGCGCGGCCAACGCGATTTCTCCTGGCACCAAGATGGTTTTCAGCAATTCATCCCACGGATCCCACCCATTGCGAAGGCCCATCAGGACTTCGCTCCAGCGATCTTCATCCCACTGCGCAAGCACATCGAGAGGCCCCAGGATGCGCGCCTTCAAATCCGCGGCGGATTCTCGCCCAAAGGTGGTGGCCATGACATCGAACGCACGGGTGCCATCACGACCGAGGAACCCCAGCACCAGCGTGACAAGGGCGAAAGTCTTGCCACTGCCCGCACCAGCCGATATCGCAAGGGACTGCCCGGGCAACCTTGCCGCAAGGATTGGATCCGCGAGGTCCAGCGCAGGCAGCCGGCTCATGCTTCCGCCCCGCCTACTTCCTGGGCTTCGCCTGCATCGAGGGTTTCGAGGGTTTCGATGGTTTCGATGGCTTCCACATCTTCCACATCAACGGGCCGACCGCACAAAGCCGGTAGCGAACAGGTGCCGCAATGATCCCCGGGTACCGCCGGAAACTCACCCGCCCGTGCCCGCTCCACCAGAATTCTCAGGTGCGATTTCAACTTCCCACGGTTCTCTACATCGTTCGAAGCAAACATCGCTGGAAGAGGCAGTTCACCGTTTTTAACAGGCCACAGCAGGGCACTCACCGGCAAGCCAAGAGATAGTTCCACCAGCCATTGGTAGAGGGGCAACTGCAAGTGCGGACCCAGCAGGCCGCCGTCTTCCCGGTAGGCCGCAAGGTGGGTTTTGCTGCTGGTTTTGTAGTCCACCACCCGCAGGAATTTATCAGCTCCGCGCTCCCAGCGTTCCAGGCGATCCACCTGTCCGCGAATCCATAGCGGTGCATCCAGACCCAGCTCCGGGCCCACATCCTGGGCCACGATTTCATATTCCAGCCCCACGATGGAGCGCTTCCAGCCTTCTTCATCGCCTTCAATTCCCAACAATTCGCGTTCCTCTTTTACAGGAACCAGCTGGGCAAGATCCCAGGCGAGTGACTCCGCAAGGCCCGGAATCAGGCCTTCCACCGCAAGCCTTAGGATCTCGCGATCCCGGGGAGATGGCGCATCGCGCAAGGCCGACAATATGGCGTCCGCGTCTTCCTCCCACTGGTGCGTAAACAAGGATTCCAAGGTCCAGGCAGTTGGGTTTTCAGTTCGCGAAAGGGAGTGCCGTTCCTTGAATGCATCGGGCCAGTGGGCCGCACCTTCCAATCCACCAAGCATCCGTTGCATGAGTGCGTGAGCCACGGTGCCCACATCCAGCGCGGTGCGCTGACCCGGTTTCCAACTCGAAATCCGAAGACCCCTTTCCGCAAAAACACGGAACGGACAGCGGGCCAGCGTTTCCAGCCGCGTGGGCGATAGAGGCCGATCAATGCTTTCCCCTTCGGTCCACCAACCTGGAGCCAGATCAGCGCCCGGGGCGCTTGTGTGAAGGGCCGGAAATGCCGCCGGATCCTGCACGCGCAGGCTCATCTGGCGTTCTGATATCAGCCCAAGCGGCGCTGAACCATCCCAACCATCCCATCTATGACGCAGGCGCGTGAAGGTTCGCGCCGGGTCCATCCGCCATTCTCCAGCGCCATCCAGGGCCTTCCAGAAGAGCCCTTGGGATCTCCCCTGCCCTTCTTCATCGGTCGCGGAACTCAACGCCACGAATCGTTCCCGGGTAAGTGCTAGCGCTGTATTGAAGGCGAATGCATCGCGATGAAAAGCGCGAGGCAATCGCTCATCGCCTTCGGCTCTCGGCAGCCAGAAAGCCTGGAGCGCCGGAGGAAAATCGCCTGCCTGCGGTGCCGCACGAAGCGCCGCGTTGATGGCCGCGCGGCGATCCCAATCCAGATCCGCGGGAGGTTGAATTTGCGCGGGCCAGACCCCTTCGCCGAGATCCAGCAGCAGCGTGGCTTGGGCGCCGTTCCAACCCTTCAACAAGGCAGAGGTTGAAAGCAGATTGATGCCCATGTCGCTTCCCCGTTGTGGGGCATCCCTGCCCACTTCCAGAAAAGAGCGCAAGGCTTCAAGCATGTCCGCCAGCGTCCATGTTCCGCGTTCTTGACCCCAGGCCTCCTTCAGTAAGCCGATGATGCCGTAGAAATCATCCCCGCTTTGAACCATGCCCAAGCCCAACGCATGACGTTGAAGGGTCTCAGCCCATGCGCCCGGTGTCTGTCGGCGCGCGCGCAAGGACAGGATCTGGGCCCAGGGAGCCGCGATGCTAGCGTGCGTCGAAACGGTTTTGATCGCTTCGATACCGGTTTGGTCCACAGCCGAGAGGCCTTCGGCCAGGTCCCGCCAGACATCACGCTCCGCGGCCAGCAGACCTTCAGCGATGGCCTGGGGATCCTCGCCATGCAGCCCTTCGAATAAAGCCAGCAGTGGAGTCCATGGCCGCACACGATCCAGACTGCGACCGGAAACCACCGCCAAGCCTAACCCTTCGGCCTGTAGCAGGCCACCGAGAAAGGCGCCGATGGATTCAGGATCGGGATGAATGAGCGCGATCTGATGAGGCTCGATGCCCGCTTCAACCCAAGCTTTTGCCTGTTCCACCGCGGCGCGCAGAACGGAAAAGGGCGTAGGGAGAAGGCCGCGTTGGATCTGCATCCGCGTCTCTTCATCCAACTTCAGCGGCCCTTCAAAAAGCCCATCCAGAGCGGCTCCCCAGGGGTTCTCGGCCCAACCTTCCGGTGCTTCGATTTCAAAATTTTCCAGATGCGCTGCGGCGGCTTCGAGATTGGGAAGCAGTTGATCCACGAGGTGGGGAGCTTTGCGCTCGAAGAGCCCCCTGGCGCCGCTGCCCCGCTCGGTGGCCAACTGGAATCGCACGGCACCAACTTCAGGCAACACCATGAGCGCGCGCAACCGCGGTGGCGCCAGATCATCAAGCCGCGCCAGTAGCGGGCCATCCTCCGCCGTGCGTTCCACCCAGAAGCCCAGGCCGCCCGATATGAACGAGGGGGACCGCCCACTCGCTTCACTCGCTCTGCGTCCCCCTCGTGCTCCCCACGTGGTGTCCGGGCAAAGCCCTGACAC
>JANOLT010000260.1:0-12703 GCA_031419915.1 Holophagaceae bacterium | reverse complement strand
CGGCCTTGCGCATCCACCATCCCGACTTGCCGCACGGCAGCTTCGGAATCCACGGCCACCAACGCCTTCAGGGCCTCGGGCGCGCTTTTTCCAGCCTTCATCAATTGCAGGCCCAGCGGACCGTAGGCGATGTCCGGAATGCTCTGGGTGGCCACGGCGCCCACGCCGGGTTCCGCGTGGATCACCCCGCTGCCCACGTTGAACCAGTGGCTCTGGACCGCCACACCCAGGTCCCCGGTCACCGGATCCCGGGCCACGATGGAAAAGGTGTGCACGGGTCGTTGGGCGCGGGTCGGTGCCTGTTGTCCCAGGAGAGAAATACTCGCTGCGATAAGGATGAACAGGTTTCGCATAGCAACTCCCTGGATAAGGATTCCACATCAACCCTAGCGCAGCTGCCCGGCCACCAGTAGCACCAGGGCGACATCCGCCCACAGATGCGTGAGCAGTGCGATGCCTAGGCCACCAGAACGGCGTGTGCTGTGTGCCCACATCGTCCCGACGAGGGCGGGCAGCAGGAACGATGGCAACGCCCAGATCCAGCCGAATTGCAGGAGCCCCGCGACACCGTGATGGACGCCAAACGTGGCCCCGTGCACGTAGGCGGGCCATGGCTTTTCACGGACCAAGGTGCCGCGCCAAAAGGCTTCCTCGATCGCGACGTTGAAAATGAAGGAATAAAGCGCCCAGGTTAAAAGTCCGCCAGGCCAACGGCCTACGAGATCAGCTACCAGGTCGCGTGGGAAAAACGGCAAGGGTGGGATCAGAAGGATGAGCGGGAGCAGCGCGAAGGCCGCCAGAATTGGGATCCAGGCGCGGCCAACTTTGCCCCATCTGAAGGGTCCGCGAAGCGCCATCAGGCAAAGGGCGTGGTAGGCCAGCACGGCGACCCATGAATGTTTCGGCCAGAGCAGCCGGGCGGCCCCGATGACGAGGGCCGGCAGCCACCATGGGACGTGGAACATGGGCCTAGAGCGCTGCCAGCGCGGCTTTCAGGGCGTCGAAAGCGGGGGCGATCCCTTCAGGTTTCGTGCCGCCGCCCTGGGCCAGGTCTTTCTTTCCGCCTCCGCGCCCGTCGATGTGCGGAGCCATCAGTTTCAATAGCGCCCCGGCATCGGCATTGAGACCTGAAGAGACGGAAACCAGCATGGCCAGCTTGTCGTCGGCCACTTTCGAAGCCAGCGCGATGACGGCGTTCTGGTGGCGCGTGCGCACCTGGTCCATCAATTCCCGCAACGCATTGCCTTCCAGGCCATCCACGATCGCGGTGACGACGGTGAAGCCATTCACTTGCTCCACCTTCTCCGCAGTGCCTCCGCTGCTGGCGGCCTTGAGTTTGGCTTCCTTCAATTCTCGTTCGAGCTGGGCGATGCGGGTGTCCTTGGTATGGATCAGCGTTCCCAGGGCGTCTCGGTTGGCATTGGCCTGGCGGGAAAGGGTGGAGATGAGCGCTTCGTCCTGCTGCAGCAGCTCCAATGCCGCCGCTCCCGCCACGGCTTCAAGCCGCCGCACGCCGCTGGCCACCGCGCTTTCGCTTGTGACTTTCACCAACCCGATCTCGCCAGTGTTGGCGACATGTGTGCCGCCGCAAAGTTCGACGCTGAAGCCAGGCACGGACATCACACGCACACGATCACCGTACTTCTCACCGAACAGAGCCATGGCGCCGCTCGCCAGCGCATCGTCGATGGACATCTCAGCCAGGTGGGTCGGCTTGGACATCAGGGTCTGCTCGTTCACTACCCGCTCGATTTCAATGAGCTGTTCGGGTTCGATGGGCGCGAAGTGGGTGAAGTCGAAGCGCAGGCGATCCGCGTCCACCACGGAGCCCGCCTGTTTCACATGGGTGCCAAGGACTTCACGCAGCGCGGCGTGGAGCAGATGCGTGGCCGTGTGATGGGCCCGGATGCGGGCGCGACGCTCGGCGTCCACGACCGCGTGGAGGGGTGCGCCCTCTTTCAATTCGCCGCTTACCTGCACTTTGTGAAGACTCCGTTTGGGTGCGGGCGCTGTGCAATCCAGAACCTCTGCCGCGCCACCTTCAAAGCGCAAAATGCCGGTGTCACTCACCTGGCCGCCACCCATGGCATAGAAGGGTGTGCGGTCCAGCAGGACCGATCCTTCGCCGGAAAGCGAGGCTACGCGCTTATTTGCGGCGTTGAAAAGGGCCAGCACCTTGGCATCGGATTCTGTTGTCTGGTAGCCGAGGAATTCCGTTGGCGGCAGTTCCACCAGCATCGCGAAATCGCCGGAAAGTCGTTGGTCGTGAGTCTTCAGCGCGGCGCGGCCCTTTGCTTGCTGCTCGGCCAAGGCCTTTTGGAAACCTGCCTGATCGCAAGTAAGATCCCGTTCGCGACACCAGTCCTCCACTAGATCCACGGGGAAACCGAAGGTGTCGTAAAGTTTGAAGATGTCTGTGCCGGAAAGTCCTCCATGGCTTACATCACAGGCTTCCAATTGCTTCAAGCCTGCGTTTAGCGTCACGGAAAACTGCTGCTCTTCGCGCCGAAGCGTCTTGGAAATTCGGGAGGCCTCGGACCTCAGCTCCGGGTAGGCATCATCCATCGCCGCCACCACCGAAGGCACCAGGTCCGCGAAGAAAGTACCTTCTATGCCGAGCTTCTTCCCGAAGCGCAGGGCGCGGCGCACGATCTTGCGCAGTACGTAGCCGCGGCCTTCGTTGCTGGGCGCCACGCCATCGTAGGTCATGAAGGTGGCGGCGCGGATGTGGTCCGCGATGACCTGTGAAGCGGTGCGGTTGGTGTGCTCCGCGCGGTCCGCGGGCTTCACTTTCGCGACGTTCCAGATGGCCCGGAAGATTGGCTCGAATAGATCAATCTCGTAGTTGCTGTCCTTGCCTTGAAGGATGGCTGCAGTGCGCTCCAAGCCCATGCCGGTATCAATACTGGGCTTGGGGAGGGGTGACAGGTTGCCTTCGGCATCGCGCACATATTGCATGAAGACCAGATTCCAGATCTCCATAACCCGGTCGCCTTCGCCGTTGGGCGTGGCGTCGCCGGGATAATCTTCGCCCCGGTCGTAGAAGATTTCCGAGCAGGGTCCACAGGGCCCCGTATCGCCCATCTGCCAGAAATTATCCTTTTTGCCGTAGCGGCGGATGCGCTCAGGTGCCACGCCTACAGCCTTCCACAATTCCTCGGCCTCGGTATCAGCAGGGAGGCCGCCTTCGCCATCAAACACGGTCACCCATAAGCGGGTGGGATCGATCCCGAGCTTGCCTTCGTCCAAAGGCCCTGTCACCAGGTCCCAGGCAAAGCGGATCGCATCGGCCTTGAAGTAATCGCCGAAGGAAAAGTTGCCAAGCATCTCGAAGAAAGTGTGATGCCTCGCGGTGAATCCAACCTGATCCAAATCATTATGCTTGCCCCCGGCGCGAAGGCATTTCTGGGATGACGCGGCCCGCGAATAGTCCCGGATCTCCTTTCCTAGGAACACATCCTTGAACTGGATCATCCCCGAGTTGGTCCACATCACCGTCGGATCATCGGCAGGGCCAACCACAGAAGATGAAGCCACCTTGCGATGGCCGTTCTTCTCGAAGTAGGTGAGAAAGCGGGAGCGGAGTTCAGAAGTTTTCATGGTCAACCGCGAAATGGCGCGAAAAATCGCGAAAAAAAGGCGGGTCAAGCCCTGGATAGGGCCACCCGTTTCCACTCCAGTTTATCGTGAGCGGAAAAGTTCAAGATCAAGGCCAGCGAGAGGCCTGTGACTTTTAAATAGTTCAATGCCTGCGCCACCTCGATATCCGAGATCGTGCGGATGGCTTTCAATTCAATGATGATCTTTCCGTAAACCACGAGGTCACAAATGTAGTGTTTGTCGAGAGGCTCACCTTTATAGAGCACCCCGAAGCGGACCTGTCGGCGGAAGGGGATGTCGCGCTTTCCAAGTTCACGCGCGAACGCCGATTCATAGACTCCTTCTAGAAAACCTGGCCCTAGTTCCTTGTAGACCTCGAATGCAGCCCCCATGATTGCGTAGCTTTCGTCCGGGAACAAAAGCTCGCCTACCATGGTCTTTTTTAGCGTATTTTCGCGCATTTCGCGGTTCCTTGTTTCTCAATGTCTGAAATGCCGCATGCCGCTGAAGAACAGCCACACGCCGAGTCTTTGCGCGGCGGCAATGACATCGGCGTCGCGCAGGCTGCCTCCGGGTTCCACAAAGGCGTGGACGCCATGGCTGGCCGCTAGTTCCAGGCCATCAGGAAAGGGGAAGAATGCGTCGCTGCCCAGTGCCGAGCCTTTGGCCCGCTCACCAGCTTTTCGGCATGCGATCTCCACGCTGTCCACCCTGGACATCTGGCCTGCACCGATGCCCACGGTGGCGCCGTTTTTCACGAGTACGATGGCGTTGGATTTGACGGCCTTGGCTAGTTTCTGCGCGAGCACAAGGTCTTCCTGGACCGGCTTCGGGCTCCGACCGGTGGCTTTGACTTCCCATTGCTCGAATTCAGCGAACTGATCATCCGGGCGTTGCACCAGAAAGCCTCCGCCGATCGTGCGCAGGTCCAGGCCAGAGGCGGCCGTGGGCCACTGCTTGGGCATGCGCAGCAGCCGCAGCTGTTTCTTGGTGGCGAAAACCCGTAAGGCCTCCTGGGTGAAGCCTGGCGCCAGAATGACTTCCCAGAAACTCTGGGCCATGGCCTGAGCGACTTCGATACCGATGGCCCGGTTGAAAGCCACGATGCCGCCAAAGCTGGACAGGGGATCTCCAGCCTGGGCTTTCAAAAAGGCATCAAGGGGATGGGCCGCCACTGCGGCACCGCAGGGATTGTTGTGCTTGACGATGACGCAGCTCGGAGCCTGGAACTGCCAAGCCAGCCGCGCCCCGGCGTCCGAATCCAGCAGGTTGTTGAAAGAGAGTTCCTTGCCTTGCAATTGTTCGCAGGCGGCGATGCCTTCCACGCCAGAGCCTTGCTCGACATAGAAAGCTGCGGGCTGATGGGGATTCTCGCCATAGCGCAGTCCATGGCGCTTGGAGAGCCTGATGTCCAAGGTGCTGGGCAGATCCTCTGCGTCCGGGTTGAATTGGTTTTCCATCCATCTTGAGATGGCGATGTCATAGGCTGCGGTCTGCTTGAAAGCTGCCAGAGCGCAGCCCTGTCGGTCTTTCAATGACCAGGTGCCTTCCTTTTGTTTCTCGATGAAGCCGGCGTACTGAGCGGGATCGGTGAGCACCGTCACGGCACTGTGATTCTTGGAGGCACTGCGCAGCATGGAAGGCCCGCCAATATCAATCTGCTCGATGCATTCTTCGAGTGAGACACCCGCCTTGGAGATGGTGGCTTCAAAGGGATAGAGATTCACCACGACAAGATCAATGGGCGCGATGTCCAGGCGTTTTGCGTCCGCCACGTGCTGGTCTGAATCCCGGCGGAACAGCAGACCACCATGGATCTTCGGGTGCAGGGTCTTGACGCGGCCCTCGAAACATTCCGGCGCGCCGGTGTAATCGGCCACTTCCATCACGTCGAGACCCGCATCCATCAAGGCTTTGAAGGTCCCGCCGGTGGCGAGCAAATCCCAACCCAACGCCTTGAGGCCGTGGGCCAGATCGAGCAGACCGGTTTTGTCGTAGACCGAAAGCAGGGCGCGGGGCATGACTCGACTCCAATCGTTCATTGTTTCACGCGACAAATCCCAGCGGAACCTATGGTTTGTCCGAAACATGGGAGTGAAGCTGGCAAATTCGCAGCGATTCTCGGATGCTGTTGACAGGAGTTCTTCATGAAGCCTTACTCTCATCTGCTCATTCCGGCTCTATTCATCGCCTGCGGTGCCTCTGCGGCCCATGCCCAAGAGAGCTGGGACACGGGCTTCAAGCTTGTGGCAGGAAATTTCAGTGGCGCCGATGGTGCCAGAATTGGACAGTCCAAGAATTATGGCGTGGCCATGTTCGGGACCTACATCCTGGGCCTTCGCCAAAGCCTGGAATTCGATGGGGGCTACCGCTACTTTCCCACCGCTAGCACGGTGAACAATGGAGTCACGCAGGACGATAAGACCGATGGCTACTACGCCTCGGCCCTCTATCGCTGGGGATTACGCGAGGATCTCTATCTCCATGCCGGGCTCAGGGCCTCCCAATTCCGGGCCAATAGTAAGACTTTCTATAGTGACGGGAGTTCCACACCCGCAGTCAAAGGAGCTATCACGACGGCGGTGAGGCCCATGGTGGGCGCGGGCGCTCGCTTGTCTGACAAATACAGCGTTGAGTTGAACCTGGTGAGCTTCGAGACCGCCAATGTCGGTGGCAAGACTAAATCGGGCGTCATGGTGGAAGTGGCCCTGGCGATCCATCTCTAGCTCCCAGTTGCCTCAACCCTGGCCCGTGCCTCATCCTGAAGGCTCGAGGTAGGCCATGCCGAAGGTTCTGATCAACGGAGTGGAAAGAGATGTCCCCGTGGGCACTCTAGTGCTGGACGCCTGCGAGCAGGCGGGTATCGCGATTCCTCATTATTGCTATCACCCAGCCCTTTCTCCCGTGGCCACCTGCCGCATGTGCATGGTGGAGATCAAGGGAATGCCCAAACTGGCGACCAGCTGCACCACGACCGTGGGGCCGGCACCCAAGGATAATCCCGAAGGCATTGCCATGGAGATCATCACCAATTCCAAGGCGGTGGCCGATGCGCGAGCGGGCGTGATGGAATTCCTGCTGTTGAACCACCCCTTGGATTGCCCCATCTGCGACCAGGCTGGCGAATGCAAATTACAGGACTACAGCTACGAGTACGGCAGCGGTGATAGCCGTATGGGCGAGGTGAAACGCCGATATCGCTACGAGGATCTGGGCGGGAAAATCGTCATAGATAAGAACCGCTGCATCCATTGCACCCGCTGCATCCGCTTCACCCAGGAGATCAGCGGCACCTGGGAACTCACCGTGGCCCAGCGCGGCGCCAATCTAGAGGTCACCACCTACAGCGGCAAGAGCATGGACGCCAATCCCTGGGCGGGGAACGTGGTGGACCTGTGCCCCGTGGGCGCGCTCACCAGCCGCGATTTCCGCTTCAACCGCCGGGTCTGGTACCTCAAGAACATCCCCAGCATCAGCCGCCATTCGGCCCTGGCCAATCCCATCTGGGCGGACGTGGACCAGAACAAGGTCTGGCGCTTCCGGCCCCGGCCCACGGAAGGCAAAACAAGTACCTACTTCATCAATGATGAAGAGCGCGGCGCTTGCCACGACTACAACCTGAAGCCTGAAACCCGTTTGATGAAGCCGCAAGTGAAGGGCCAGGACAGCAGCATTGAAGCCATCCGTGACGCGCTTCAACAGGCCGGCCCTGTGGCCGTCATCGCCCAGGGCGTGTTCGGATGTGATACAGCCCAGCGCTTGGGCGATCTCGCCTCGAAATCCGAATGGCGGTTCGGCATCGGGACCAAGAGTTATGCGATCCAGCTGCCGAAACTCCAAACCCACACCGACGGCATCTACAATCGGCGCGGCTTTACCGAGCGGGGCTTCCGTTTTTCGATGCTTGATGAGCTGGAACAGCTGGTGAAGGATGGCGCCGTGAAGGCCTTGGTGCTGCTCTATGACGCGCCTTTTTCGGGCGCCAAGGAAACGGAACGGCTCAAGGCTTTGATCGCCACGGTGCCTTTCAGTCTCGTCCTGGAATCGGTGGCCTCGGAAATAGGGAATGCCGCGACCGCCCACCTGCCCATCACCACGTATCTGGAAGAAAATGATTTTGTCACCACGCACACCGGTGAATTGCGTCGCTACCAGAAGGCTCTGGAACCGCCCAAGGGCGTGAAAACCGTGCCCCTTTGGGTGAAAGAGCTGGTGAAGGAATTGGCACCTGTCACTGCCGCGGTGTGAGGTGTTCCCACAAGGTCCGCTGATCCTCGCCTACGACGCAGAGTGCAGCCTGTGCTGCCGCATGATGGATCGGTTGAGGGCGCGGGACCGCAAGGGCTTGCTGGTGTTCTTTCCCATCCAAGGAAAGGACCTCGCCTTTTTTGCGCCGGAGTTGGCTGGACGGGATCTGCACGGCGAAATTCACGGGATCGAGGAAGGCAGTCGCCGGATCTGGAGCGGCGGGGCCCTGTTGCCACATGTGCTCGGACGTCTGCCTGGTTGGCGCTGGGTGGCGCCCATTCTCCGCATCCCGGGCATCAGCAACTTCACCGCTTGGATGTACCGAAGAAGGGCGGTCCGAAGATTCCAGAAGTACGGCAAGCAGCCCTTTTCGGACCGATTCTGAGAGCTGTTTTTTCGCAACGGCCCAGCTTTTGGCGGCATTCTATGATCCATGGGCCTTCATGACGCCACCGCCAATTGGCTGATCCGCTATCTCACCGGTGAACTGCCGGGGTATCAGCGGCGCGTGCCGAACGATCTGCCGCGGATGCGGGAAACCATGGAGCCCTGCGACATCTTGCTGGTGGAAGGCAATAGCCGCATCAGCCAGATGATCATGTATCTGACGCAAAGTTCCTGGAGCCACTCGGCCATCTACATCGGGGATGCCCTGCTGCGCTGGGGGGGGGCCCATGCCGCCGAGGCGCTGGAACGCTACGGAGAAGAGGCCACCTCGCTTTTGGTCGAGAGCGACATGATCAACGGCGTCACAGTCAGGCCCCTGTCGAAATACAAAGACCGTAATATCCGAGTCTGTCGCCCCCATTCGCTGTTGATGGATGACCGGGATCGTGTGCTGTCCGTGGTGCTCAGCCATTTAGGCGTGCGCTATGATCGCCGCAATGTCTTCGATCTGGCCCGTTACCTGACGCCCTTCCACTTGCTGCCCCGGAAATTCCGGCGCCGCCCCTTCTATTTCGGCAGTTCCGGTAGCCGCGAGGTCATCTGTTCGGCGCTCATCGCCAAGGCTTTCTACAAAGCCAACTACCCCATCCAACCCATGATCCGGGTTGCCAATCCAGCGGCCAACGACCCTACGCGCACCCGCATCATGGCTCGGCATCCGAGCTACATCATGCCCCGCGATTTCGACCTTTCCCCGAATTTCGAGGTGCTGAAACTGCACCTTTCCGGGCAGGTTCCCCATAAGGAAATGGCTTGGGGCTGAAGCGCCAGGAGATATTATCCTGGATTTTGCGATTGCATGACCCCCGCTGGCTTCAGGCTTCGGGCTACAGGCTTCAGGTTCGCATCACCAACAGCACAATCCAATGCGAAGCGATTCTTTGCCTGAAGTCTGCAGCCTGAGGCCTGAAGCCAATTTTATCCTGTCCAAATGCAGGATCCGGGATTATGTGGACTAGCTATCAAGACTTTTCATCGTTCGGCTCTCTCATCGGGTCATCCCAGAATGGATAAAAGCAATACCACTGGTCCGGGTGGGCGCGGATGAAATCCTCGAGCATTGAAACATAGCGGCGCATGGCCACTTCGATCTCTTTCATGCGTTCACCTCTCGCGGCGCGGATGGTGATCGGCTCGGCGAAGATCGCATGGAAGCCTTGCTCGGCATCCATGAAGAAAAGGCCGCACAGGACGGGTGCGCCGGTCATGGCGGCCAGCTCCCAGGGGCCTCGGGGGAAAAAGGCATCCCGGCCGAAAAAAGGGATTTTCACGCCGTTCCTGCTGAAGTCACGGTCACCCTGCATGCCCACCAGCTTGCCTTCCCGGAGCACTTTCACCAGGGGTAGCGTGGAAAAGCCCACACCATCCACGGGAATGCCGACCACTCCACCCGCGGCCCGCATATCACCGCGAAGGCGTTCCACAGCTTCAAAGCGATCGGGCTTGTAGACCGCGTGGACCGGGAGATTCTTCGACCGCAAAAGGATGCCGCCCAGCTCGTAATTTCCGGCGTGGGCGGTGAGCAGGATGCCACCTTTTCCTTCAGCCACCACCCGCTCCAGATTTGAGAATGAGGGAGCCGAGCGCACGAGTTCCAAGGCCTCTGCAGGGGGACGTTGCGCGAAACAGAAAAAGTCCACCCAGGAATAGGCGTGGTTGCGGACCACCTTCCGGGCCGTGGCATCCACCAGTGGGTTAGTTATTTTCAAGCCGAGCACCTGAGCCACGTTGCCTTTCACGGCATCCAGGTATTTCGGGCGCAGTTCCATGAACGCCGTCATGATCTGATCCGCGATTTCATGGCCCCGCTTTCGTCGCTTGAAGGTTCGCGATGCGAATTTGAAAACAGGGAAGAGTGTCCCGAAGACCACCTTGTAGGCGAGGCCCAGGAGCTTGGAATCACTTTGCATGCGGTCTTGCATGGACTACCTGTTACCTATGGACATTCTGGTTGGGGTTGCGGGTGTCCATCTCCTGCCAAAGCCTCTGAAGGCTTTGCAGGCGCTCAGGATAGACGAGGTCCAGATTATCGTCGAAAGGATCAAAGGCAGTTGGATCTTCGATGATCTCGTTTGGAAATTCTGGGAAAACCTGTGCAAGCAGTTCGCGGTCAAGGCCCCGGACGCTGAGCGTGCGAATTCCCGGCGTATCAATCAGGGTGCCGCCGTAGGGCGTTGGCAGCCATCGCGCTGCGGTGGTGGTCTGTCGGCCGGTGCCGTACCTGCTGATGTCACCGGTGGGGATGCCTGAGCCCGGCATCAGCGCGTTCACAAGGGTGCTCTTCCCCACGCCACTGTGGCCCACCAGCACGGCTACTCGGGTAGCGAGCAGGGCCTTGATCTCATCCAGGCCGGTGCCTTGGGTGGCGCTTGTTTCGATTATGGGGAGGCCTTGTTCCCGAAGGGGATCGAGCTCCGGCAACGTGTCTTTGATAGAGGCGCGATCGCGCTTGGTGACGATGATGCGGAACACGAGACCCGCGGCGAGTGCCAGGGTTTGAGCCCGTTCCAAGAGCCCCGGCCGCATGGGTGGATCCACCACGGCGGCACAGGCCCAGAGTTCGTCGGCATTAGCACAGATGAGTTGCCAGGGTTCGCGATCATCAATACCGCCCCGCTTGAGCAAGGTCTTCCGCGGGGACACGGCGATCACTTGAGCCTGCGGTCGCTTTTTATCAAAGACCAGTTCCGGTTCCTCCAAGGGCACTGGGGAATAACGGACCCGATCACCCACAACGAGTTTCACCCCCTTTAATTTCCCGGAAAGGGTGGCCAGCAACACGGTGCGATCCGCCAATTCCAGATCCACCCACTGACTGTGGCGCTGGATCAGGATGGCCTCGGGCAAATGCAGCCAGGTCGTGGCATCCGGCAGGTGCAACATGGATTCGGAATCATGACCTTCGATGCCCGTCTGGATGCGCCCGGCGGATTGCTGACGGCGTTTGCTGTCGGACTTTCTTTCGTGGGAATAGACCTCTCGGTGATCAAGATCCTGGGCTTCCCGGCTCTGGCCGAGGCGGAATTTGCGGGTCATGCCCTTCCTGCAAATTCCCTGGTCTCGGTGCTGACTTTAACTTTTTCGCCTTCCTTGATGAACAGCGGCACTTTGATTTCGATGCCGGTTTCCAACTTGGCGGGCTTGGTGACGTTGCCGGAGGCAGTGTCGCCGCGGGCGCCCGGCTCGGTGTAGGTGACTGCCAGTTCCACATGGGTTGGGAGCTGGATGCCGATGGGGTTGCCATTGAATTTCTGGATCGTGACGAGCATGCCTTCGACGAGAAAATCCAGCGCGTCGCCGAGCATCTCCGCATTGATCTCATGGGTCTCGAAGGTTTCCTGATCCATGAAATGCCCGCCTTGGCCATCGGCATAAAGAAAGCTGGCGGGTACCATGGCGAGATCCGGTTCCTTGAATTTGTCGCCGGCCTTGAAGGTCTTGTCGAAAACAGCTCCGGTAAGCAGATTTCGCATCTTCAGCCGTACCAGGGTCTGGCCTCCCCTGGCCGTGGGTGTCGAAATCCCGGCATCCAGGCAGTGAAACGGGGTGTCCTCCATCTCGAAGTACATCTTGCGTTTGATGCTGATGGCTTCGATGAGGGCTGCCATAGGGACTCCAAAAGGTTCATTTTATCGAAGGAATTGGTTATTTCAGCGAGCAATTCACAGACTTCATCGCCGGGTGGCACTCAGGCTGGCTATATTCAACATTCTTGACCAATCTCAATAGGTTCCATGGCGGATCCCCAACGCATAGGCAGGTACCTGATCAAACGCCCCCTCGGCAGAGGTGGCATGGGGACGGTCTATCTGGCTGAAGACCCCATGCTCAAGCGCTGGGTGGCCATCAAGGTCGTGACCACCTTTGATGAGGCCCGCGAGCACGCCATGGCCCGGTTCCGCCGGGAAGCGGAGATCAGCGCCCAGTTGAACCATCCCAATGTGGTGACCGTTTTTGATGTGGGCATGGAACCCGATGTGGGCCCCTTTCTGGCCATGGAATATGTGGAGGGCAAGAGTCTGGCCAAGCACATCAAGGACAAGGATCTTGATCTTGAGACCTCGGTCCGCGTGCTCATCCAGGCCATGCGGGCGCTTCGGGCGGCGCATCGGCTGGGCATCGTGCATCGGGACGTGAAGCCTGAAAACATCCTGATCAGCGAGAACGGTCGCGCCAAGCTCATGGACTTTGGCATCGCCCGTACCCTCGGCCAGATGACCCTCTCCTCCGAACGCCCGATGTTCCGCGAGCCTTCCGCCATTGATCCCGAGGATGCGGTGGTGAGCCAGGGCTACGCGCAGACCTTGGCGCTGCGCATCACCAGTACCGGAGATTTTCTTGGGTCGCCCGCCTATTCACCACCAGAAGTTCTCAAAGGCAGCGATGGAACCCCCAGCTCAGATCGCTA
>JANOLT010000259.1:0-1637 GCA_031419915.1 Holophagaceae bacterium | reverse complement strand
CACCTCCAAGCACCTGGTTCGCGGTGGTACCGCGCACGTTGGTGGCCAGGAGCGTGAATCGGTGGCCTTTGGTCCTGAAGACATAGCCAAGAGCCCAGCCATTTTCGGGCTCTTCGCTAAATCGTATGGGTAGAGGGTAGGCGGAGGGATGGTTTCAGGTCCAATAGGAGAATGGACACAAACCTTCTCTTCACGACCGCGTTAGGGCTTCAGCCTCCATGGGAGGTGAAGTCTCTGGAATTCAATGTCAGCGAACACCGGCTGGATATCCTGGTGGATTTTCAGCGGGGCGCAAGCTTTCCTTGTCCTGTCTGCGGGACTCCAAGCAAAGCCCACGACACCGAAGAAAGGACGTGGCGGCATCTGGACTTCTTTCAGCACGCGGCCTACCTTACGGCCCGGGTGCCGCGCTGCAAGTGCGACGAGCACGGCATCAAGACCGTCGATGTGCCCTGGGCGAGGAAAGGCTCTGGGTTCACGCTGATGTTTGAAGCCTTGATCATGATTCTCGTCCGAGAGATGCCAGTGAATGCTGTGGCGCGCCTGGTGGGCGAGTACGATACGCGAATCTGGCGGGTGCTGAGCCACCATGTGGATGAGGCCCGTGCCAGACAGGATTTCTCGAAAGTCCAGACGATCTGCATCGATGAGAAGTCCTATCGGCGCGGGCATCGCTACATCACCTTCACAATGGATCTGGTCCTGCGGCGTCTACTGTTTGGAACCGTCGGGCGGGATGGCGACACACTGGCAGCCTTCATCAAGGATCTGAAGGTACATGGAGGATCGCCGGAACAGATCCAGGATGTCTGCTGTGATCTTTCCCCGGCTTACATCAAAGGCATTCGGGAGCATCTGCCGAAGGCGGAGATCACCTTTGATCGCTTCCATCTAATGAAGCTGATGAACGAAGCACTGGACGCGGTTAGGCGCGAAGAATCGCCCTCCACTCCGGGCCTCAAAAAAACGCGTTACCACTGGCTGAAGAACCCCGGCGATCTGACGCAAACCCAGAAGACGCGCCTGCGAGAGCTGAAGGCCATGAACCTCCAGACGGTGGAGGCTTACCAGATGAAGCTACTGTTCCAGGACTTCTTTGAGCAAGCCAATCCCAGAGCCGCGCGGGTGTTTCTAGCCGACTGGTGCGCCCTGGCCGACACCAGCAAGATCAAGCCCCTGATGAAGCTCGCTGATACCCTCCGATCCCACCGGAGAGGCATCCTGAACTGGTGGCGATCCCGCATTAGCAACGGACTCATCGAAGGCATGAACAGCCTGATCCAGGCCGCCATCGCCAAGGCCCGAGGCTACAGGAACCCGAAGAACCTCATCACCATCGCCTATCTCATCGCAGGCAAACTCGATTTCAATAACATTCCCAGCCTGGGCGGACTACCCACATGAAATAGCGAGGAGCCATTTGTTCCGTGGCGGGGGAATGGGTTGCGCACCACCGGCTCCGTCAGATAGTCCGGGTCGTAGGTTGTCACGACCCATGTAAGATACGGCTCATCGAGCGAGACGTGCTCTACCACCGTACTGCGAAAGCTGCTGGGAACTCCGTTGCGGCGGTGAAACCCTTCCTTAATGTGCGACGTGTCAATGATCATCGTGTCGCCTTTGAAACGGCCCGTGGA
>JANOLT010000258.1:0-1895 GCA_031419915.1 Holophagaceae bacterium | reverse complement strand
CCACGCCCAGCACATCGGCAAGCTCAGTTGGGTCCGCGCCTGGCGCGGAGATCTCTCGGATGGCATGGCTCTTAACGGCATGACCGTAAGCGGAATCTTCAAGGCGCAGGGGGGCTCCAACACCAAAGTGGCTAGGGCAGTGGAAGGTGAAATCGTCGCCCTGGGGAAGCTGGAAAAAGCCCATACGGGAATTGGAATGGCTCCCACGGGCGCCGTGGAGCTGGCCTGGCCGACCCCACTTCAGCCACTGACCTGCGTTTCCATCAAGACGGTGAAGGCTGGTGATGAAGTTAAATTGAGCGGCGCATTGCACAAGCTCAGCGAAGAAGACGCGTCGCTTACCCTGGAGCACAATTCGGAAACCAAAGAACAGCTGCTTTGGGGCCAGGGCGAAATTCACCTCAAGGTCGCGCTCTCCAAGCTCAAGGGCCGCTTCAATGTGGATGTGGCCTCGGAAATCCCCATGGTCCCCTACAAGGAAACCATCAAGAAAGCTGTAAAGCAGCACGGGCGATTCAAGCACCAATCCGGCGGTCACGGCGCCTTTGGCGATGTGCACATTGACATCAAGCCGCTTCCGAGAGGCTCCGGATTCGAATTCACCGAAACCGTCGTGGGCGGCTCAGTCCCCCGGCAATACTACAGTTCCGTTGAGAAGGGCTCCCTCGAATTCCTGAAGCGCGGTCCTCTCGGATTCAACATGGTGGACTTCGCCGTGAACCTATATGACGGCAGCTATCACAACGTGGACAGCTCCGACGCGGCCTTCCAACAGGCCGCCCGCGTGGCCCTGGCCGAGGGCGTGCCCAAATGCGAGCCCGTGCTTCTCGAACCCATTCTTGAATTACATATTGCCGTGCCCAACGAGTTCACCGCAAAGGCCCAGCGCCTGGTCACCACGCGCCGCGCGGGCCAAATTCTCGGCTTCGATGGCCGCGACGGCTGGAATGGCTGGGATGTGGTCAGCGCCTACATACCGCAAGCCGAAATGAACGACGTCATCGTGGAACTGAGGTCCCTCACCATGGGCGTCGGCACATTCAGCTGGGCCTTCCATCACCTACAGGAATTACAGGGCAAAGAAGCCGAGCGCGTGGTGGAAACCCGAAGGAAAGAGCTCGCAAGATAGGGGATTCAATTTTCCCGCTGCGCCGTTCTTACCAGCAGCTCCTGAAGCATATTGTCCAGGCCGCGCTCCAAGGCCTGCTTCAAAGCGTCCTGTTCGTTGTAGGGCAGGCCTGGCAAAACCTCGTTCTGAAGCAGCGTCAGCGCCTCTAGCCTCGACTGGAAGCGGCGGTCCACGGGAACCTCAACGACCTCCATGCCCTCCTCCATCCATGCCCTCGCAGCTTAACCATCATGCTTACGTCACAATGCCGCCAGGGCTTAGGTTGGTTCCCGGAAGATCCGAATCAAGACTTTGATAGCGCCCACTTCCCAGGGCCACCGATCATAGAAGCCAAAAGCAACATCAACGCGAAAATCGAAGCGACCTGCAATGGCCAGCGCAGGGCCGATGCGGCCAGGATGAGCAGAGGAATGGCGGCCCAAGGCATGAGCAATCCCAGCACCATCATTCCACCGCAAAGGAATTGCAGCAGCCACACCATCAGGGCCAGGCCGGAGTGGATATTGATCCCATGCAGACCATAACCATGCAAGTGCGGCCAAGCGTTCCAGCAGGCGGAAAGACCAACGACAAGGCGAAGGAGCAGAAGGGCGACGGCAGATCGGGAGCTGGAGGACATGGTGCCATTATGGATCAAACCTCAGGATTCGCGTGCCTGTGCCGCACATCACAGAGACGCTTGATCCATCGAAATCCGTGAACCCTTCGCTATCCTTTAGGGGTCGTGCCAAAATAACCTGTGCAGTTCAGGTTATTTTGCTACGGC
>JANOLT010000257.1:0-1946 GCA_031419915.1 Holophagaceae bacterium | reverse complement strand
GTACCAGCCGACCCTCGTGGAATGGGCTATCACCGCTGGAATTTACGGCATTGGGTTCCTGGTGTTCACCTTCCTGGTCAAGCTGGCCGTGCCCATCATGTCGGGCCACTTCAGTGCGGTTCATGCCGACCCCGCCACGTCGGCGCCAGATGAGCTAAAGGTCGAAGCCCACTGACATTGGAGCCTGGGAGCCTAGGAGACTAGCTTGCGCGTCCTCGTTACTGGAGCCACGGGATACATCGGCGGGCGATTGGTTCCGCGCCTGATGGCCAAGGGACATCAGGTGCGTTGCATAGCCCGGAATCCTGCCCGCCTGGAAGGACACCCCTGGCCTGGTGTTGAAATCGTCCAGGGGGATCTCGGGGATCCTTCTGCCACGGCACATGCGCTCCAAGGCATCGAAGTGGCCTACTACCTCGTGCATTCCATGGCGACGGGCCAAGCCTTCCGCGAACGGGACCGCCTGATGGCCCTGGCTTTCGGCGAGGCCGCGGCCAAGGCTGGCGTCAAGCGAATCATCTACCTGGGTGGCCTGGGCGATCCAGAGAAGGTCCAGAGCAAGCATCTGGTCTCCCGGCAGGAAGTGGGTCGCTGCTTGGCAGAAGGCGGGGTTCCCGTGATCGAATTCCGCGCGGCGGTGATCGTGGGGTCAGGAAGCGCCAGCTTCGAAATGATCCGCCACCTCACCGAGCGGCTTCCCATCATGATCACGCCGAAGTGGGTGAACACCCGCTGCCAACCCATTGGCATTCGTTCAGTGCTGGAATATCTGGTGGAGGCCCTGGATCACCCGGATGCGACGGGCATCTTTGAGATTGGTGGTCAGGACATCCTGAGTTACCGGGAGATGATGCTGCGCTACGCCAGCATTCGGGGTTTGCGCCGCATCATTTTGTCCCTGCCGGTCCCCAAACCCGAACTCAGCAGCCGTTGGGTGGATCTGGTGACACCCATTCCCTTCCGCATCGCGCACCCGTTGGTGGAAAGTCTGCAGACCGAGGTGGTGGTCCGGGATGATCGCGCACTCCGGGTCTTCAGCGTGCGGCCCACAGGCTACGACGCAGCAGTCCACCGGGCCTTGGAACGCATGGCCTACGATAATGTGGTGACAACTTGGGCTTCCAGTCTTTCCAGTCTTTCACTTGATAAGCCCGAGGCGGACCAGTTGGGCGCGCACGAGGGTATGCTGCTGGATCGTCGCCGGCGGCGCGTGAAGGCCGATCCAGCGTGGGTCTTTGATGTGATCTGCGGCTTGGGCGGAGAGGAAGGCTGGCCCGCGGGCAACGCGCTTTGGCAGTTGCGGGGCTTCATGGATCGCCTGGTGGGTGGGGTGGGAATGCGCCGCGGTCGTCGCCACCCACGGGAATTGCGGGTCGGAGATCCACTGGATTTTTGGCGGGTGGAAGCGCTCGAACCTTCGCACCTGCTGCGTCTCAGGGCCGAGATGAAATTGCCGGGCCGGGCCTGGCTGCAATTCGAAGTGCTACCTGATTCCGAGGGCGCCCGCGTAGAGCAGACCGCCTTCTTTGAACCCCGTGGAGTTCTGGGATATTTGTACTGGTACTCCTTTCTACCATTTCACCGCTTCGTGTTCCCAGGCCTCATCGGCGCAGTGAAGGACAGGGCGGAGTCATTGGAGAGCGAATAGGAATTCTGGGAAATCAAGAAATTCTATCGCCGCTGCTCGTCAATTCTGCCTTCACCCGTGCCCATTCAGTATCTATTTCAGAGACTCGATCCCGGATGGCGCCGAGATCATTTTGGGCCAATTGTTCCAGTTCTTCACATAGGGCAACGAGACCTTTGGCTCCCACAGTGCTGCTATTGGACTTTAGGTTGTGGAGCTGGCGAACAGCTTGGGGCGCGTCATAGTTTTCAAGGGCGTCGTGAAGGGCCTGGATACGCTTGGGACTGTCTTCTAAATATTCACGCAACAAGGAAGCCAC
>JANOLT010000256.1:0-1738 GCA_031419915.1 Holophagaceae bacterium | reverse complement strand
GCCGGCGCCTTCGCCCATCACGAATCCGTCGCGGGCCATGTCGAAGGGGAGGATGACTTTTTCGGGTTCCTCGTTCCGAGTGGAGAGCGCGCGCATGGCCGAGAATCCGCCCACGCCCAACTGGGTGACGACGCTGTCCGTGCCGCCAGCCACCATGCGGTCCGCGTACCCATGCATGATGAGCCGGGAGGCATCTCCAATGGCGTGGGTGCCCGTGGCGCAAGCCGTCGCCACGGCGCTGTTCGGGCCCTGCAATCCGTGGCGGATGGACACGAACCCCGAGGCCAGATTGATGATCAGGCTGGGGATGAAGAAAGGGCTGATGCGGCGAGGACCGCGGTAACCGTTGGCTTCGTCCCAGATGGTGCTGAGGCCGCCGATGCCCGAGCCGATGAGCACGCCGAACATCTCGCGTTCGGCCTTGGACATGTCCTGGTCCACGAACCCCGCGTCCGTCATGGCTTCAAAGGCCGCGGCCATGGCGTACTTGATGAAGATGTCCATCTTCTTCTGTTCTTTTTTATCGATGGTGTCGTCTGGATTGAAGTCCTTCACCTGGCCCGCGATCTTGCAGGCGTACTCGCTGACATCAAAGCGATCGATGGTGCCGATGCCCGATTTCCCCGCCAGCAGATTCGCCCAGGTCGCCGGGACACTGTTGCCGCACGGGTTGATGGTGCCCATGCCTGTGATGACCACGCGGCGACGGTTTGTGTTTGGGCTCATGGCATATACCTCAACGGATGGGCTGCTGTGGGCTGTGGGCTGTGGACGATGGGCTGTGGGCCGGATCTTGTTTTACCTACAGCCTACAGCCTACCGCCTACAGCCAATTGGGCTGCCGCCTACAGCCAACTAAAAAGCGCCGCACGGATTCAAGTTCCATGCGGCGCTTTGGAGTCGGGGAAACAGATCAGCCCTTGTGGTGCTTCTCGATGTAGGCGATCGCATCGCCCACAGTGCGGATCTTCTCCTGCTCGCTCTCGGGAATCTCAAGGCCGAAGGCTTCTTCGATGGCCATGATGATCTCCACGGTGTCAAGGCTGTCGGCCCCAAGGTCATCCACGAAGTTGCTGCCTTCGGTGATGGAATCTTCCGGTTTGGCGAGCTGCTCGGCGATGATCGCGATGACCTTCTTTTGGATTTCTGCCATTGGGTTCTCCTGGACTTGAACTTGAGGAGCCTATCACGGCTTGGCATTTGTTCCAAGTGTGGATCTGCAACCCGAGTCTAGAGTCGAGGGTCGAGAGTCGAGGGTCAAGCGCCCACTGCCCACTGCCCACAGCCAACTCAAGGTAGTCTTTCTCCATGCCCCGCGCGCCCCTGACAGACGAACCCGAAGGTGGTTGGCCTCTAGGCTGGGCCGCGTCCTTGAAGGAATTCGAGGTCCATCTGGCGGTTGAGCGGGGACTTGCTCCGAATTCGGTATCGGGGTACCTCTCGGATCTGCGCTTCCTCGCAGCCTGGGCTAGTGAACGGGAATTGCCACCTTCGGACCTGGATCGGGACCGCATCACGGCCTTCCTCATTACTCAGCACGCGGAAGGCAAGGCTCCCCGCAGCATCGCGCGGCTCTCATCGGCGCTGCGGCAATTCCTGATTTTCATGCGCATGGAAGGCGCGGGCGCAGCGGGCCCCGAAGCCGTTGTAAGGCCGCCGCGTCCGCCGCGCATCCTGCCGAAAACCTTGAGCGAAACCCAGGTGGAGGCCCTGCTCAATGCACCGGATGTGAATACGC